>CAZXYL010000137.1:0-14007 GCA_964644915.1 uncultured Geminicoccaceae bacterium | reverse complement strand
CGCCGGCTTCGGTCAGGAGCGGCCGACGCCGTCCTCGTTCTTCGCCGGCAGCCCCGACCTCAGCTTCTGCTCGATCTGGGCGATCTCATCGTCCTCCGGCTCGAGCGAGAGCGCGCGTTGCCACTGGAAGCGCGCCTCGCGCTCGCGCCCCACGCGCCAATAGGCATCGCCCAGGTGATCGTTGATGATCGGATCGCCCGGCTCCAGCTCGACCGCGCGCTCGAGCTGCTCGACCGCGGTGCCGTAGTCGCCCAGGCGATAGTGCACCCAGCCCAGGCTGTCGACGATGTAGCCGTCGTTCGGTCGCAGCTCGACCGCCCGGTTGAGCATCTCCTTGGCCTCGTCGAGGCGCATGCCCTGGTCGACCCAGCTGTAGCCGAGATAGTTGAGCACGAACGGCTGCTCCGGCTCGAGCTCGAGCGCCTCGAGGAAGTCGCTCTCGGCCTCGGACCAGCGGTCGGTCCGCTCGTAGGTGATGCCGCGCGCGTAGAGCAGCGTCCAGTGCTCCCGCGCCCGGCCGTCGAGCCGCTCGAGCGCCCGGGAATAGGCCTGTTCGGCTTCATCATAGGCCTCATCGCGGCGCAGCAGATCGCCCAGCTGCACGAGTGCTTCCGTCCGCCCCGGGTTCGCCGCCGCCAGGCGGTCCAGGAGGTCGTAAGCTTCCTCCTTCTGCTCGAGGTTGTAGAGCGCGCGCGCCGTCCTGAGCCTGGCTGCATAGTCGAGCGGTGAGCTCTCGGGCACCGCCTCGTACGCCTGCGTCGCGGCATCATAGTTCTCCTGCTCGGCCATGATGTCGCCGATCAGAAGGTTCGCCTCCGCGAGTTCCGGGCGCAGGTAGGACGCGAGCCGGGCGTAGGCGACCGCGCGGGGGCCGCCGCGCTCCTGGTGCAAGGCCTCGGCCAGACCGAGCAGCGCATCCGCCATCCCGCCCGCCGGGTCGGTGAACGGCCGATCGGGGACGGCGCCGTCCTCGAGCGTGGCCAGAGCGTTCTCGAGCACCGGCTGGTCGCGACCGTCGGCCAGCTGCCCCTGGAGCAGCGTGATCGCCTCGTGCCGCTTGCCGTCGCGCGCCAAAAGATTGGCGTAGGCCTGGACCATGCGTACCGGCGCGCGCCCGTTCTCGGGCATGGCGCTCGCGAGCAGCTCCATGGCTTCCCGGTCGCGTCCCCCCAGGTCGAGCAGCATCGCGCCGTGGTAATCGTTGAGCGGCCCCAGGGATTCGGCCGCGTCCAGCCGCTCGATCGCCCGCGCCGCCGCCTCGTCGTCGCCCTCGCCGAAGCGCGCCCAGGCATCCAGGAACGGCACCGCGAGCGCCGCGAGACCGTCGGTGGCGATGTCCGCCAGCGTGCTGCGCGCCTGGTCGAACTCCCCGGCCCGCACCTCGGTGAGCGCAAGGAAGAGCCGCGCCTCCTCGGCATCGAGGCCGGAAGCGTCGAGCCGCCGGGCCTGCTCGAGCGCCTGGTCGTACTGGCCGCTCGCCAGGGTCAGGAGAAACACCTGCCGCAAAAGGTCGAGGTTCTCGGGATCGTCCGAGAGCGCGCTTTCGAAATAGAGCGCCGCCTGATCGAGCTCGCCGACCCCGAGCGCGAAGTTGCCGGCGAGGTAGTCGCCGAGCGCGGAGTTGGTGACCGCCTCGCCGGGCGAGTACCGCACCGCATGGATGCTGGTGCCCGCGAGGCCGACGGTACTGGCCCCTTCCTGGCCCATGCAGGCGCCCAGGGTCAGCCCGACCAGGGCGACGCCGTAGCGGGCCAGGCGCGCGCCGCGCGAGGACGTGGTGGACGAACGGAACGTGGCTGTGCTCGGAAATCGGATCATGCAGGCCTCACGGGGTGGCGACGCCGCCCCGCAGCTCCCAAGTAGGAGGGCTTGACGGGGCCGCGCTCAGGCGGCATGCAACCGGCCGGTCGCCGCGCCCCGTCCACGAACACCAACCCTTGGCTGGAGAAGCACGATGCTGCGCACCAAGAGCAAAAACGACCCCAATGCCCGCGGCCCGGAAAGCGAGGCGAAGACCTACGACGGCAAGAAGGTCAAGCCCGTGCTGTACGTGGGGACCGCTGTTGGCCATGGCCGTTACATAGCCGTGCAGGACGAGGGCGGCAAGCTGATCATGGGCCGGGACAACAAGCCGATCGCCTTTCGGGACATCTGAGTCACGTAGTTCCGCCACCTTCCCCTGAGAAGGCGAGGGGGCGCCGATCCTCGCTCCGCGCGCGAACGCGGCGGCTTGGGCTCGCTTCACATGCCGGTGTAGTTCGGCCCGTCGCCCCCCTGCGGCACCACCCAGACGATGTTCTGGGTCGGGTCCTTGATGTCGCAGGTCTTGCAGTGCACGCAGTTCTGGAAGTTGATCTGCAGCCGCGGATCGCCGCTCTCCTCCACGAACTCGTAGACGGCGGCCGGGCAATAGCGCTGCTCCGGCCCCGCGTACTCCGAGAGATTGACCCGAACCGGCACCTGGGGGTCTTTGAGCCGCAGGTGCACGGGCTGATCGTCGTCGTGATTGGTGTTGGAAAGGTAAACGGACGAGAGGCGATCGAAGGTCAGCGTGCCGTCCGGCTTGGGATAGTCGATCGGCTGGAAGTTCCGGGCGGGCCTGGTCGCCGCGTGATCGGGATGGTGGTGCAGCGTCCAGGGCGCCCGGCCCCGGAGCACGTAGGCGTCGAGCCCGCTGTACGCCAGGCCGCCCCACAGGCCCCAGCGGAAGCTCGGCCGGATGTTGCGCACCGGATACAGCTCGTCCTTGATCCAGGACGACTCGAGCGCCCGTGGATACGCCTCGAGGACGGGGTCGCCGCCCTGGCCCAGGGCCTTGGCGATCGCCTCCGCGGCCAGCATCCCGGATTTCATGGCGGTGTGGTTGCCCTTGATCTTGGGCACGTTGAGGAAGCCCGCGGCGCAGCCGACGAGCGCGCCGCCCGGGAAGACCAGGCGCGGGACCGACTGCCAGCCGCCTTCGTTCAGCGCCCGGGCGCCGTAGCAGATCCGCCGCCCGCCCTCGAAGGTGCCGCGGATCGCCGGGTGCGTCTTGAACCGCTGGAACTCCTCGAACGGCGAGAGATAGGGATTCTGGTAGTCGAGCCCGACCACGAAGCCCACCGCCACCTGATTGTTCTCGAGGTGGTAGACGAACGAGCCGCCGTAGGTGCGCCTGTCCAGCGGCCAGCCGACGGTGTGGACGACGAGGCCCTGCTGGTGCCTGGCCGGCTCGACCTCCCACAGCTCCTTGATGCCGATGCCGAAGGTCTGGGGATCGCCGCCGTCGCGCAGCTTGAGCTTCTCCTCGAGCTGCCGGGTGAGCGAGCCGCGGCAGCCTTCGGCGAACAGGGTATAGGTCGCGTGCAGCTCCACGCCCGGCTCGAAGTTGGCCTTCGGCTGGCCCGCGCGGTCCAGCCCCATGGGCGCGGTCGCGACGCCCTTGATCGCGCCGTCCTCGTGGTAGAGGATCTCGGCGGCGGCAAAGCCCGGATAGACCTCCGCGCCCAGCGCTTCGGCCTGCTCGCCGAGCCATTTCACGACGTTGCCCATGCTGACGATGAAATTGCCCCGGTTGTGCATCTGCGGCGGCGTGGGCATGGTGAACGCGCGCCGCTCGGTCAGGAACAGGAAGCGATCGGTCGTGGCCGGCGTGTTGAGGGGAGCGCCTTTGGCCTGCCAGTCGGGAATCAGCTCGTTCAGCGCCCGCGGCTCGAGCACGGCGCCGGAAAGCGTGTGCGCACCCAGCGTCGACGCCTTCTCCAGCACGCACACGCTGATCTCGCGCTCGCGCTCCATGGCGAGCTGGCGCAGGCGGATCGCGGCCGCGAGCCCCGCGGGCCCGGCACCCACGATCACGACGTCGAATTCCATGCTCTCCCGTTCCATATCCCCTCGACTCATCCGCTGGTGGTGTAGGCCGGGCGACCCGGGCGCCCCGCTCCGTCCGCCCGCGACCCGGGAGGCGGCATGAGGACCGACCGGGACGTCATCGCCGCCTGGCTCGAGTGGTACCGCGATATGGGCGCCGACGAGTGCATCGGCGAGCGCCCCATCTGCCGGTTGCAGCCCGCGGCGCGCCCGGCTACCACCCGCAAGCTTAGCCCGCCCGCCGAGCCCGCTTCAATGGCGCAGCCCGCCCCGGGGGCGCTCGCCCGCCCGTTGGTGGCGACCTCGACCGCGACCCGGAGCGCGCGCGAGCTCGCCGCCGCCTGCCCGGACCTGGCGGCGCTCGAGGCGGCCGTGGCCGCGTTCGAGGGTTGCCCGCTCAAGGACACGGCGCTCAACCTGTGCTTCGCCGACGGCAGCGCCGCGGCCGAGCTGATGCTGATCGGCGAGGCGCCGGGCGCCGAGGAGGACCGCCTGGGCAGGCCGTTCGTCGGGCCCAGCGGCCGGCTGCTCGATCGCATGCTCGCCGCCATCGGGCTCGAGCGCCGCCGGGTCTACATCACCAACCTGATCTTCTGGCGCCCGCCCGGCAACCGGCCGCCGACCGCGGCCGAGATCGCGATCTGCCAGCCCTTCCTGGAGCGGCAGATCGAGCTGTTGCGCCCGCGCCTGATCGTGTTCCTGGGCGGGGCCGCGGCCCGCGCGCTGCTCGGCGTGCAGGAGGGCGTGACCAGGCTGCGCGGCCGGCGCTTCTCCTATGCCCCCGCCACCGGCGATCCGATCCCGGCGATGATCACCTTCCACCCCGCTTATCTGCTCCGCCAGGCAGCCCACAAGCGCCTGGCCTGGCGCGACCTCCTGGCGATCCGACGTCATCTGAGCGAACAAGCGCATTAACCGAAACAGCTACCACTGGTAAATTTCGGTTAACTTCATCTTTCGGATAACTTATCATAATTGTGTTGCCCATGTGGGGCAACCTTGTCATATCGGGCCGAGTTCTTGCGGCGCTTGCCGCGGGATTGTTCGCGATCCTGCCGGCGACGCCCGAATCGGCCGATATCCGGGCCGCGGGCGTGCAGATGGCGCGCCTCGAGCCCGGGCCGGCCGCACGCCCGCCCGCGCGGCTCGCAGCACCCCTCAGCGACCGCGACGCCGCCCTCTACGGCCAGATCTTCGCGCTGCAGGAGACCGGCGACTGGACGGGCGCCGACGCCCTGATCGCGAAAGTGCGCGACCCCATCCTCATGGGGCACGTGCAGTTCCAGCGCTACATGCACCCCACCGCCTACCGCTCGAGCTACCGGGAGCTCAGCGACTGGCTGGAGCGCTACGCCGATCATCCGGACGCCGACCGGATCTACAGCCTCGCCTGGAAGCGCCGGCCGGCCGGTGCCAAGCCCCTGGCGCAGCCGGTGCGCGGCTATCTCGGGGGTGCCGGGCAGGAGCTTCAGGAGATGGCGCGCGTCTCCTACCGCTCCCCCAGGGCGCGCGCCGGGCACGAGGAAGAGGCGGTGCGCGCCTGGCAGCGGGAGATCGCGCAGCTGGTGGCGAAGGGCGAGCCGTCCGCCGCGCTCGCCGAAATCGATCGCGCCGAGATCCGGGCGCTGATCGACGACGTCGAGGCCGACCTCGCGCTCTGGACCGTCGCGCGGGGCTATTTCGCCCAGCGCCGGGATCAGGAGGCCCATAAGCTCGCCGCCAAGGCGGCCGGGCGCTCCGGCAACGTCGTGCCGGAGATCCATTGGATCGCCGGCATCAGCGCGTGGCGGCTCGAGCGGATCGAGAATGCGGCCGCGCACTTCGCAGCCCTTGCGGAGGCCAGGAAGGCCCACCCGGCGGAGCGCTCGCGGGCGGCGTTCTGGGCGGCGCGGGCGCACATGGTCACCGGCCGGCCCGAGCTCGTCGGCCGCTTCCTGGGCCTCGCGGCCGCGCACTCCAGGCACTTCTACGGCCTCCTGGCCCGCGCCGTGCTCGGCGAGCCGGTCGCGTACAACTGGGACGAGATCGGCCTCGAGCACCGGGACCTGCGCACGCTCATGCGCGAGCCGGGCGCGCGGCGGGCCATGGCGCTCGGCCAGATCGGCATGACCGGGCTCGCCGAGGCCGAGATCCGCAAGCTCGCCGCCCGGGCCCGCCCCGACCTCATCGGCGGCCTGATCGCGCTCGCGCAATCGCTGCATCTCCCCGCCACCCAGATGCGCCTCGCCCAGCGGCTCGGCGGCGTCCGGAACGACTACCATCACGGCGCGCTCTACCCGGTCCCGCGCTGGCAGCCGGGCACCGGGCTGCGGCTCGACCGCGCGCTGATCCTCGCGATCGCCCGGGCCGAATCCGCCTTCGACCCGAATGCCGAGAGCCATGTGGGCGCGCAGGGCCTGATGCAGGTCATGCCCGCGACCGCCAGGATGATGGCGCGGGTGGCCGCTCTCGAGGCGCCGCGCGGCGACGCCTTGCGCGAGCCGGAGGTCAGCATGGCCTTCGGCCAGGCCTATCTCGAGCACCTCTTGCAATACCGCTGGATCGGCGACAATCTCATCTATGTCGCCGCGGGCTACAATGCGGGGCCGGGGCGCGTCCTGGAGTGGCAGCGGGCGCTCGGCACCGACAACGATCCGCTCCTGTTCCTCGAATCCATCCCCATGACCGAGCCGCGGGTTTACGTGAAGAAGGTGCTGACCAACTTGTGGACCTATCGCGCCAGGCTCGGCCAGCCCCAGCCGTCTTTGGAGGCGCTCGCCCGCAACCGGTGGCCGACCTACCAGGCCCTCGACACCGAGCCCGTGCTCTATGCCTGGAACTGACCCTGCACGCTCCTTCCGCCCGCTCAACATCGCGGTCCTGACCGTCTCCGACACGCGCACGCCGGAGGAGGACCGCTCGGGCGACCTCCTGGTCGAGCGTCTGGGCGCCGCCGGCCACCGCCTGGCCGACCGCGCCATCGTCAGGGACGAAATCGACGCGATCGCGGCCAGGCTGCGGGAGTGGATCGAGGATCCGGGCGTCGACGTGGTGCTCAGCACCGGCGGCACCGGCGTCACCGGCCGGGACGTGACGCCCGAGGCGCTCGAGCAGGTCGCGGAGAAGCTGATCCCCGGCTTCGGCGAGCTGTTCCGCTGGATCAGCTTCCAGAAGATCGGCTCGTCCACCGTGCAGTCGCGCGCGACCGCAGGGGTCGCCAAGGGCACCTACATCTTCGTGCTGCCGGGCTCTCCGGGGGCGTGCAAGGACGCCTGGGACGAGATCCTGCACGCGCAGCTCGACCTCCGCCACCGGCCCTGCAACTTCGCCGAGCTCCTGCCGCGCCTGCGCGAGCACGAGCCCCGCTGAGCGCCCGGTACCAAAGCAGATCAGGCGGCGGACGCCAGAACCTGCGGTTCAGTCGTCGCCGAGCTTCGCCCAGGTCTCCTCGGCCTTGACCAGTGTCGGCTCCAGGTTGGCCAGAGTCTTCTCCCGACCCTCCGCGCTGTGTTGCAGATGGAGCGCGCCGTCGACGATGTACCAGTTCTCGGGGTCGGCGACCATCTTGTAGCCGAGCGACAGTCCACCGGTGCAGTAGCCGCCGAACCGCGGGGCGTAGCGCTCGGGATCGCCGGCAAACAGCTCGCGATGCTCCGCCGTCGCGAACCACCAAAGCGACCCATTCCACGCATGCTCGTAATCGGGCTTGCCCTGCATCGGGCGCCCTTCGGTGAAGTAGGCGACCACATCGTAGCCCTGGATCGCCACGCCATCTTCGCGCTTGGTCAAGTGCTCCGCGGACGCGAGCGAGGACACAAGCCAGATTGCGAAGGCAGCGAGGGGCGCGGTCAGCCGCGGCGTCATGCTGAGGCCTTTCATGTCATCCGGACTCCCACTTGCTAATCCGCCTGAATCAGTTACCCTCGAACTATAGTGGGTTCACGTGCGCCGGGTGCCGCAATGAGCACTCCTGGAGCATGGGAGCCACTGCGTCCATACAGAAAAGTACATGTTCAGTCGAGCAGCGTCATCCATTATGACCCGCCGTTCACGGAAAGATGATGGCAGCTCGCGAGGTCGGTACGCAGGAGGTGGAGACTGCGGCCCAACCGGCCGCCGCCAAGCGGAAGCTCGCCGCGATCCTGTCCGCCGACGTACGGGGCTTCAGCCGCCTCATGGAGGCGGACGAAGAAGGCACGCTGCGGACGCTAAAGAGGCATCGGGCCAGCATTGATGCCCTGATCGCCCGTCACGACGGCCGCATTGTCGGTACCGCCGGTGACAGCGTGCTCGCCGAGTTCGCGAGCCCGGTCGAGGCGGCGCGCTGCGCGGTCGAGATCCAGGACGAGGTCACCCGGCGGAACCGTGAGGTAGCCGCGGACCGCCGGCTCGAGTTCCGTATCGGCATCAACCTGGGGGACGTGATCGTCGAGGGGAACGATCTGTTCGGTGACGGGGTCAACGTCGCCGCGCGGCTGCAGGCCATCGCGGATGCCGGCGGGATCTTCATCTCCGGCGGGATCTACGATCAGATCAAGACCAAGCTGTCGTTCGGCTATGAGTTCCTGGGCGAACAGAAGGTCAAGAACATCGCCGAGCCGGTTCGGGTCTACCGCCTCTACCGCGACCCCGCTGCCGCACTCGGGAGTCGGGCCGCACGGCGCCGGCGGCGCTGGAGCCTGAACGCTGCCGTGAGCGCGCTCATTCTCTTGGGCGCCCTAGGGATCTGGCAGGGAATCCCGCTGCTCACACCGGCGATCGAGCGTCTCGCCGACATCGGCCGGACTGTGCCGGCCACCGACCGAGCTTGGATCGCAGTGCTCCCGTTCGCGAACCACAGCGAGGGCGAGGACGACTACTTCAGCGACGGGCTCACCGAGGATCTCATTTCCGCCCTCGGCCGCTTCTCGAGTCTCAGCGTCATGTCCTGGAATGCCGTCGCGCCCTACAAGGACAAGGCGGTGCGGCCGGAACAGCTGGCGCAGGACCTGCCCGTCCGCTACGTGGTCGACGGCAGCGTGCGGCGCGCGGGCGAGCGGATGCGCATTACGGCCCGGCTCACCGATGCCGAGCGCGGCACCCTGCTCTGGTCGGAGCGCTACGACCAGGCGGTCGAGGATATCTTCGCCGTACAGGACGACATCACACGCCGGCTCGTCGCCGCCCTCGCCATCAGGGTGAAAGATCTCGAGCAGCAACGGGCCTTCGCCAAGCCGACTGAGAATCTCAGTGCGTACGACTATTTCCTGCGCGGCCGGCAGCTTTACCGTCCGTTCACACGAGCAGGCAATCTCGAAGCCGAGAAGATGTTCGAGGCGGCGAGCCATCTCGACCCTACCTATACCGATGCCTACGCGATGCTCGCCTGGACGCACCTCAAGCGCGCCGAGCACGGCTGGACCGAGTGGCCGGACAAGGCGCTCGAGCACGCGCACGACCTCGCGCAGAGGGCGTTGCGCCTGGAACCCTCCAATGTGCATGCGCAGGCTGTGCTGGCGACCGTGTACATGTACCGTCAGGATTACGAGGAGGCCCTGCGCGCAATCGACCGTGTGATCGAGCTCAATCCCAACTACGCGGAGAATCATTCCGACCGCGGCTGGGTCCTGCTCCTCGCCGGCCGGACGGAGGACGCGATCGAGGTCCTTGAGGAAGGGCTGCGCTTCGACCCGAACCCGCTACCCAGCATGTACAGCAACCTGGCCTTCGCTTACTCCCTCCAGGGACGCTACGATGATGCGGTGGCGATGTTGCGAGGCGTGATTGCCCGCCAGCCGCACCACGTCCCGAGCCATATCGCGTTGGCCGCTGCCTACGCCGGGGCGGGGCGCCTGGACGAGGCGGCGCGGGTGGCAGCCGATGTGCGCCGCCTTCATCCCTTCTTCGAGGCCGACCTCTTCGGCGACGCGTTCCGCGACCCCGCCGACCGCGAGCACATCCGCCAGGACCTCCGCAAGGCGGGGCTTTGACTCGACAACGGATCCACTGCGAGGTGATGGGATGGGCGCCTGCGCGCATGCGAGAATAAAATACCCGGCCCGAGCACGTCGGACGCCAGTCACCGGACGGCCGATGCCGAAACGGGCTACCCGATCAATGTCGCTGCGCTGATCTCGTGGGTGCCGGGGACCGATCCGGGTGGATCGATCCGACGCTGGCCACCTCTTACGGGACCACGTTCACGAGCGCGAACCGGGCCCCCGAGGCTCGAACTCGAGCCCGACCTGCGTGATCCGCTCGCCTTCCATGTCTTGAATGATGAGCTCGAGATCCCCGAGGGCGACGTGGTCGCCCAAGATCGGCGTTCCGCGCGAGCGGGCGCGAACGAAATCAGCGAGAGAAGCCTGCTTCTCGGTCTCCGGGATGAAGAAGCCGTAGAAGCCCGCAATCTTGCCGAGCAGCACTTCGCCGGCGAAAGTGAACCCTCCGAAGATCACTGCCCGGCCGCACCGTCTGCGTCGGACGGACTCGCGCGCGGGTGCCCCGCCGCCGTCTCGGACGACAACCTGCCGAAGTCGTCCAGGACGGCTGCGATCAGCTTCTGGCGGCGCGGATCTCGCGCGATCGATGTCGTGGCGAGGAGCCCGATCAGATACCGCGCCTTGTCCGCGGCCTCGAGCCAGGTGCGGGCCGGGGCGGCGAGGAGGAATTTCTCCAGTTCGGTCCTGCGCTGACGCAGTGCCGTCTGATCGGCCTCGACCTCGGCGAGGCGTCGACGGATCTCGGTGGCTTCTTGCGCGGCCATTCCACGGTGTTCGTCGAGTACGATCGGGTCGTGCTGCATGTCACTTGCCTCGCTCAGGTCGCGTGATCCTCCGGTCGCCGGAGAGCCGCGCGGTGCGCAGGTTTCAGTCGCGAGCGTGCCGCCGGCTTGCCACCGCATCTCGTTCCAGCGCGGCTTGCAGCTCCAGCGGATCGATGTTGGCGACCTGCTCCCCTACCGCCCTGCCGGGTCGTGAAGGCAGGAAGATCAGGGTCGCGACGCGCCGATAGGCTGGAAACGACAAGCCCGAAAGCAATTCCTCGTCCGTCTCCACCATGTAGGTTCCGGCCGGTTGCATCTCGTCGATGCCGCTCAAGGAAAAAGGCCGGGCGAATGTTACGGGCTTGCGGCTCGTGCGAACGGTCATCAGACGTCTCCGGCACGTACGGCGGACACTCCGAGCGTATCGGGCCAGCTACCAGACTGATCGGCCGGCCCGAACGCGCACTCTGCCGTCGCGCCTATTGCGCCTCACGCGTCTCGTCGGTGATCTGCGCGGCATTCGTGGTCGTAGGAATCTCGCGCTTCGCGAGCTCCTCAGCGCATAGCCCGGCCGCCCTGCGGTCATCCGCACTGCTGCTGCCGGGCATACTCGCCCAGGTGCCGTCCTGGACGAACTTGCCCTGGGCGGAGGCGCCTGTGATCTCGTGCAGCGCGGTGAGCTGGACCCCCGCGTCCGGCGCGGCCATGAAGCGGTCGACGCACACGACCGCGGCCAGCTGCTGGCGCGCCTGTGCCGTCGAGTCCTCCGCCATCGACTGGGCCGTGCCGCCGGTCACCCAGCCGCCCCAGGAAAAGCCGACGATGACGGCGACGATGACGCTTCCCGCGCAGCTCCAGAACAGGACCGTCTTGCTCGCCTGGTACTCTTGGAAGCGCTGCGACAGAGTCTGTTTTTGGTGGGTTTGCATTCGAGCCTCTCCCAATTGATCCACCCCTGAGTGAAGTAGATCATTCTCATTATCTATTGTAGATATGGAAACTAATTGGCAGTTTTACAAGGCTGGTAAACGTCAACCTACGGTCTTTTTTTGCAACTCCTCTGAAATCTGGACTCGCTACAGCACCTCGTACGCCACCGGCTTGGGCGTGCGCTCGGGCCCGTTGGTGAGTGCTATGTCCATCGGGCAGGCGGAGAACACGAGCGCCAGGTCGAGCTCGGCGCGCAAGGTGACGTACTGGCCGGCCCGCACCAGCGGCGGCCGGATCTCGAGCCGGCCCTCCTCGGTGATCTCGACCCGCTGGAACAGGTTCCAGGGGCAGGGCAGCGCGGGCGGCACGAGGCTGAGGCCCGCGAGCGCGGATCTCAGATTGTCGGCGCAGGTGGCGTGTGGCCCCTCGTGGCCGAGCAGACGATAGCGCTCGGCATCGCAGGCCGGGAGCAGCATGTCGTGCACGCCGCCCGAGGTGTCCTCGAGGAGGGTCAGCATCGGCCGGCGCCGGTTGGAGAACGCCGCATCGCCCTTAGCGGGCACGAGCTTCTCCAGCGTCGAGCGGGTGTGCTCGGCCGAAAGGTGCTCGGAGAGATCGCGCATGTTGAAGGCCCAGGCATCGACCACCTGGCTACCGTGGGTATTGATCAGCCGGACCTGCTGACCGGCCGAGAGCCGGATCGCGCGGCTTCCGCCGGCGTGAATGATCGTGCTGTCGTTCGGCATCGCGCGCTCCATCTCGACAGGCGCGCGCCGGCGTCAGGCGACCGGGGCGGGCTGACGCCGGCGCCGGCGCCGGCCCTCGCCCTGATCCTCGCCATTCGAGCCGGCGGTCCCGGCCCGCTTCGGCAGCTCGACCACGCGCTCGAGGTTGGGATAGGCCGCACTTTTGTGCGGGATCGCCATGGCGCCGACGAAGTGCTCCTGGAAGCGCGGTTCGACCGCGGTCTCGATCTTCTCGATGCGCCTGACCAGACGCTCGATCTCGGGCCGCGCTTCCTTGTTCAGGAGCGCGATACGCGCGCCGGTGCCGGCAGCATTGCCGGCCGAGGAGACCTTGCCGAGATCGCAGTCCGGGATCAAGCCCAGGATCATCGCATATTTGACGTCGATGTGGCTGCCGAAGGCGCCGGCGAGCGTGATGCGGTCGACCCGCTCGACGCCCATGTGGTCCATGAGCAGGCGCGCGCCGGCGTAGAGTGCGGCCTTGGCGAGCTGGATCGCGCGCACGTCGTTCTGGGTGATGCAGATCTCGGGCTCGCCGCCGTGGATCTGATAGGCGAAGGTGCGGCCCTGCGCCACAATGCGCGGCGAGACCAGGGCCTTGCCGCCCTCGATCGTGCCGTCGCTCCGGATGATCCCGGCAAGGTACATCTCGGCGAGCGCCTCGATGATCCCCGAGCCGCAGATCCCGGTGACGCCGCTCGCCCTCGTCGCCCGATCGAACTCCGGCTGCTGGTCCGACCACAGATCGCAGCCCACGACCTTGAAGCGCGGCTCGAGCGTCGCGGGATCGATGCGCACGCGCTCGATGGCCCCCGGTGCCGCACGCTGGCCGCAGGAGATCTGCGCGCCCTCGAAGGCGGGTCCCGTGGGTGAGGATGCCGCGAGCAGCCGGTGCCGGTTGCCGAGCAGGATCTCGGCATTCGTGCCCACGTCCACGATCAGGATCATCTCGTCCGCGAGGTGCGGCCCCTCGGAGAGCAGCACGCCCGCGGTATCGGCACCGACGTGGCCGGCGATGCAGGGCAGGACGTACACCCGCGCGTTCGGGTGCACGGTGTCGATCTCGATCTCGCTCGCCCAGAGCGTGGTGGCGCTGTCGGTCGCGAGCGCGAAGGGCGCGCCGCCGAGCTCCGTCGGGTCGATGCCGAGCAGCAGGTGGTGCATGATCGGGTTGCCGACGAAGGTGAGCTCCAGGATCTCGCCCGCGTCGATTGTGGCCTCGGCCGCGACCTCGGCGATCAGCTCACGCGTCGCCTCGCGCACCGCCCTAGTGAGCTCGACCTCGCCGCCCGGGTTCATCATGACGTAGGAGACCCGGCTCATCAGATCCTCGCCGAAGCGGATCTGGGGGTTCATCCGCCCGCCGGAAGCCAGCACCTCGCCGCTGCGCAGGTCGCACAGGTGTGCTGCGATCGTGGTCGAGCCGATGTCGATCGCGACCCCGTAGGCGCGGTCGTGGAAGCCCGGCCAGACGGCGATGATCTGGTCGCCCGAGTGGACCGCGATCGTGACCTTCCAGTCACCCAGGCGCAGCGCCTTCTGCAGGTGTTGCACGACCCGCAGATCGCAGCTCGCATCCAAAAGGTCCCACTGCTCGCGCAGGGCCCGCTGCAGCCGCTGCAGGTCGCCCGTGGGCGTGGCCATGTCCGGCGCCTCGACCTCGACGTAGTGCAGGCGCACCACCGGGTCGAGCTCGATGTGGCGCACCTCGGCGCGCTTGCGCACGACCTGCCTGTGCACCTGGCTCTCGGCCGGCAC
>CAZXYL010000136.1:0-1850 GCA_964644915.1 uncultured Geminicoccaceae bacterium | reverse complement strand
GCGTCGAACCCGTCGCACACGCCCGCCGGCACGGCGAGCGCACCCGGCGCATCCGGCGGCGCGTGCAAGCGGATGCCCGAGCGGCCTTCGAGCAGCGCCGCGAACGTGGCCGGCGCCGTGGTGCCGAGCGGGGTGACCAGGCCGATCCCGGTCACCGCCACGCGACGCGGCGTCATGCTCGGGCGGCTGCGAGACGCTCGATCAGCGCCGCCAGTTCGCCGCAGTTGCGCGGCGGCGCGGTGCGCTCGTCCAGCCGGACGCCGAATTTTTCCTCGATCTCGAACACCAGCTCGAGCAGCGACAGCGAATCCACGCCGAGGCTCTCGAGTTCGGTGGCCGCGTCCGCCGTTCGCACGTCGATGCCCAGTCGTTCCTCGACGAAGCGGAAGGCGGGCGCCGTGTCGAGCACGGGCCTACTTGCCCGCCGCCTTGCCGATTTTCAGCACCGCGTTGCGCAGGCGCGTGGCGTCTTCGACCCAGAAGTCCTTGAACTCGGGCGCATCGAGGTAGTTGATCGGCGTGCGCACCTTGGTCATGATGCCGGCGAACTGCGGGTCGGCGACTGCGGCGCGAACCGCCGCGCGCAGCTTGTGCTGGGCCTCGGCGGGCGTTGCCGCCGGGGCCACCACGCCCGACCAGATGTAGAACTCGACGTCCTTGTAGCCGAGCTCCTTGAAGGTGGGCAGTTCGGGCATCAGTTCCAGTCGCTTGGCGCCCCAGCCGGCGAGCGCGCGCATCTTGCCCGCCTGGATCTGGCCCACGGCAGCCGCGGGACCCGAGGCGAGCGCCTGGACTTCGCCCGAGAGCAAAGCCCGCACCGCCGGTCCGCCGCCCTGGTAGGGGACATGGAACAGCTGGATGCCCGCGGCGCCAGCGAACATCTCCATCGCCACATGCAGTGTGCCGAAGATGCCCGAGGACGAGAAGTTGATCTTGCCCGGGTTGGCTTTCGCGCCCGCGACGAAGTCGGCGACCGTCTTGTACGGGCTCGCAGCGCTCACCACCAGCACGGTGGGATCCGCCGTCACCAGCGCGATCGGCACGAAGTCGGAGATCTGGTAGGGCGCCGGCTTGTTCTGCAGCGGATCGGAAACCGGGAAGATGGAGATCGACGACAGCGCCATCAGGATGGTGTAGCCGTCGGGGTCGGCCCTGGCGGCCGCGGTCATGCCGACCGCGCCGCCGGCGCCGGGACGATTCAGAACAATGACGGGCTGGCCGAGCGTTTTCTCCATCGAGGCGGCGAGCGGCCGGCCGACGATGTCGGCGACGCCGCCCGGCGGGAACGGCACGATCATGGTGATCGGCTTGGTGGGGTATTGCGCTTGCGCGCCGAAAGCGGCGAGCGCCGCGAGTACCGCTAGGGTTTTTCTCATGACTCGGGTCCTCCTCCTGGAATGCCTGCAACGACATTGTGAAAGCCTGCGTCGACGTACAGTACCTCGCCGGTGACGCCGGCGGCGAGTCCCGAAAGCAGGAACGCCGCGGCGTTGCCTACATCCTCGGTGGTGACGTTGCGCCGCAGCGGCGCCTGCTCCTCGACGAACTTGAGGATCTTGCCGAAGCCGGCAATGCCCGCCGCGGCGAGCGTCTTGATGGGGCCCGCGGAGATGCCGTTGACGCGGATGCCGCGCGGCCCGAGGCTCGCGGCGAGATAGCGTACGGAAGCCTCGAGGCTCGCCTTGGCCAGTCCCATGGTGTTGTAGTTGGGCACCACGCGATCGGCCCCGAGGTAGGTCAGCGTGACGAGCGCGGCGTCGCGGCCGTGCATCATCGGCAGCGCCGCCTTGGCGAGTGCGGGGAAGCTGTAGGCCGACACTTCGTGCGCCACGCGGAATGCTTCGCGCGAC
>CAZXYL010000135.1:0-5692 GCA_964644915.1 uncultured Geminicoccaceae bacterium | reverse complement strand
GAGAAGAAGCGCAACGAGATCCTGCAGATGTCGGTGCTCGAGCCGCGCCTCGCGATCATGGACGAGACCGACTCCGGGCTCGACATCGACGCGCTCAAGACCGTGGCCGACGGCGTCAACAGCATGCGGGGCCCCGAGCGCGCCATCGTCGTGATCACCCATTACCAGCGGCTGCTCGACTACATCGTGCCGGACTACGTGCACGTCCTCCTCGACGGTCGCATCGCCCAGTCCGGCGGCAAGGAGCTGGCGCTGGAGCTCGAGCGGACGGGCTACGGGGCGTTCGGCCGGGTCGCGGAAGCGGTGGTCTGACGGTCATGGTCATGGTTCAGCGCCAGATCGCCCCGCCTCCGAGCTACGCGGATCTGTTCGGCCGCGCGATTGCCCAGCTGCCGGGGGCCCGCAACCGGCAGCTCAAGGAGCTGCGCGAGGCGAGCTTCGAGCGCTTCGCGACGCTGGGCTTCCCCGGTCCCAAGGCCGAGGCGTGGAAGTACACCTCGATCGGCCCACTGGCCAGGCAGGCGTTCGGGCTGCCTTCCCGCGTCCGCCTCAGCCGGGCCGATATCAAGCCCTGGCTGATCACGGACCGCCACGCCACTCGCCTGGTCTTCGTCAACGGGCATTTCGCGGCAGACCTGTCCGACAACGTGTCTGCCGAGCGGGGCGTGAGCCTCTCGAACCTTGGGGCTGCGCTGGAGAACGGCCTGTCTGCCGAATTGCTGCAGTTCCTTCCCGACCGGGACGAGGGACGCAGCTTCAGCGCGCTGAACGCCGCCTTCACCCCGGATGGGGGCGTGATCATGCTGCCGGACGGCGCCTCCCTGTCCGGCCCGGTCCAGCTGCTGTTCGTGAGCGTGGGGCAGGACGAGCCGGCGCTGATCAACCCGCGCAACGTAATCGTGCTCGGCGACCGCGCGCGCCTGTCGCTGGTCGAGACCCACCTCACGCTGGGCGGTGGCCACAACCTCACCAACCTGGTCAACCGATTCGTGCTCGGCCGCGGCGCGGAGCTCTGGCACGACCGGCTGCAGCTGGGCGAGGTCAGCGGCAGCCTGATCGGCAGGACCGAGTACGAGATCTCGGCAGACGCCGGTCTGACGCAGACGCTCGCCACTCTCGGCGGCGCGCTGGTGCGCAACGAGATCGACGCGCTGCTCGACGGCTCGAAGATCGGGGTGCAGCTGAACGGCCTCTATCTCACGCGCGACCGGCAGCACATCGACAACATGATCCGGGTCGAGCACGCGAAGCCCGACAGCCTGAGCGATCAGTTCTACAAGGGCGTGCTCGACGGCCGCGCGCAGGCCGCCTTCGCCGGCAAGATCGTGGTCCAGCGCCCGGCGCAAAAGACCAACGCCTATCAGACCAACAACAACCTGCTGCTCTCGCCCGACGCCGAGATCAACACCAAGCCCGAGCTCGAGATCTTCGCCGACGACGTGAAGTGCTCGCATGGCGCGACCGCGGGCGAGCTCGACGAGCGCGAGCTGTTCTACCTGCGCTCGCGCGGCCTCGATCCGGCCACGGCACGCAGCATGCTCACCTTCGCCTTCGCCGGCGAGGTGCTGGAGCGCTTCAGCAACGAGAGCGTCGCCCGCCAGGCCAGGCGCGAGGTGCTGCGCTGGCTGCCGGGAGCGGAAGCGCTGGGGGAGCTGCTATGACCCAGGCGGCGCCGGTCCTGCGCGACGGCTATGATGTCGCCCGGGTGCGGCGCGACTTCCCTTGCCTGCAGCAGGACATACACGGGCGGCCGCTGGTCTACCTGGACACGGCGGCGAGCGCGCAGAAGCCCCAGGTCGTGATCGACGAGATCGCCCGGGTGCTGCGCGAGGACTACGCGAACGTCCATCGCGGCATCTACGAGCTCAGCCAGCGCGCGACCGACCTGCACGAGGCCGCGCGCCGCGGGGTGCAGGCGTTCCTGAACGCTGCCGATTGCCGCGAGATCGTGTTCACGCGCAACGCCACGGAGGGCATCAACCTGGTGGCGCAGAGCTTCCTGCGGCCCCGCCTCGCGCCCGGCGACGAGGTGCTGATCACGGAGATGGAGCACCACGCCAACATCGTGCCCTGGCAGATCCTGGCCCAGCAGACGGGCATGAAGCTCGTGGTCGCCCCGATCAACGACGACGGCGAACTGCTCCTCGATGAGTTCGAGGCGCGACTGTCGCCGCGCACCCGGCTGGTCTCGGTCGCCTGGGTCTCGAATGCGCTGGGCACGGTCAACCCGATCTTCGAGATCACGGAACTCGCGCACCAGCGCGGCATCCCGGTGCTGGTCGATGCCGCCCAGGCGGTTCAGCACCTGCCGGTGGACGTCCAGGAGCTCGGTTGCGACTTCCTCGTGTTTTCCGGGCACAAGGTCTATGGGCCCTCGGGCATCGGGGCGCTTTACGGCAAGGCTCATCTGCTCGAGGCCATGCCGCCCTGGCAGGGCGGGGGCGACATGATCGCCTCGGTGAGCTTCGCGGGCACCGAGTTCAACGAGATCCCGTACAAGTTCGAGGCCGGGACGCCGGCGATCGAGGCGGCAGCGGGCCTGCGGGTCGCGCTGGACTACGTCGAGAGCCTGGGCCTGGACAACATCGCCGCGCACGAAGCCGCGCTCCTGGCCTATGCCACCCGCGCGATGCAGCAGGTGCCGGGCATGAAGCTGATCGGCACCGCGCGCGAGAAGTGTAGCGTGCTCTCGTTCGTGCTGGAGGGCGCGCATCCCCAGGACGTCGGAACTCTGCTCGACCTCGACGGCGTCGCCATTCGCACCGGACAACACTGCGCCCAGCCCGTTCTCGAACGGCTGGGTTACAGCGCCACGGCGCGCGCCTCGCTCGGCCTCTACAGCACCGAGGATGACGTCGACGCCCTGGTGGAGAGCCTGCGGCGCGCGTCCGCGATGTTCGCCTGACCGGATGATGGAGAGAACCCGCAAATGAGCGACGAATCCAGGCTGGACAGCGCGACCGGGTTTCTGTCGGACGATCAGGCAGACAAGACGCGCCAAGCCGCAATCGACGCGCTCGGCGAGCGCGTGGTCGAGCAGCTGCGCACGGTCTACGACCCGGAAATCCCGGTCAACATCTTCGAGCTCGGCCTCATCTACAAGATCGACATCGACGACGACAACCACGTCCGCATCGACATGACGCTGACTTCGCCCGCCTGCCCCGTGGCCGGCATCCTGCCCGAGGAGGTCAAGGGGAAGGTCGAGAGCGTCGAAGGCGTGAGTGGTGCCACGGTCGACGTCGTCTGGGACCCGCCCTGGAACCCCGGCATGATGACCGAAGAGGCGCAGCTCGAGCTCGGGATGATGTACTGAGCCGGGATGTCCGCCACGTAGAGCCTTGCGGCAGACGACTTCCGCCTTTCGGCAGACGCACTCGTGCCAGGGACTAGTTCAGACGTCTGAGCAGGGCATCCAGCTGGTCGAGCGAGCGGTAGGTGATGGTGAGCGTGCCGCCCGTGCCCTTCGCGCGCAGTCGGACGCCGAGCCCGAGCCGGTGTGACAGGTCGCGCTCCAGCGCCGCGCTATCGGCATCCTTCCCCGGCCGAGCCGTCCTCGAAATCGGGCGCACGGCGTCTGCCCGCACCAGCGCTTCCGTCTGCCGCACGTTCAGCGCCCGGGCGACCACGACCTTGGCGAGCGCCAGCGGATCGCGCGCGCCGAGCAGTGCGCGGGCGTGGCCGGCAGACAGCTCGCCCCGCTCCAGCAGCGCGCGGATCGATTTCGGCAGACCGAGCAGACGCAGCAGGTTGGCGATGTGGCTCCGGCTCTTGCCCAGCGCCGAGGCCAGAGCCTCCTGGGTGTGGCCGAACTCGTCGATCAGCCGACGGTAGCCGTCCGCTTCTTCCAGCGGGCTCAGGTCCTGGCGCTGCACGTTCTCGATCAGCGCGACCTCGAGCGCTTCCCGGTCGGACAGCTGGTGCACGAGCACCGGCAGCTCGTGCAGGCCGGCCATCTGCGCTGCCCGCCAGCGGCGCTCGCCCGCGACGATCTCGAACGCCTCGCCCTCGTCTGCCCGCGGTCGGACGAGCAGCGGCTGCATCACGCCCCGGGCGCGGATCGATTCGGCCAAAGCCTCGAGCTCCGCTTCGCCGAAGTGGCGCCGCGGCTGGACGCGCGAGCGGCGCAGGAACTCGATCGGCACCCGCCGCGGTGCCTCGACGCCCGCCGGAACGCCGGTCTCGTGGCCGGTCCCGAGCAGGGCGGAAAGGCCCATGCCCAGCCCCCGCTTGCGCGCGGCGAGCGAGCGCCCGTCGGGCCCGATCTCGCTCACAGCCGGGTCTCCGCCAGGTGCTCGCGGCGAAGCACCTCGCCGGCCAGCTGCACGTAGGCCTGCGAGCCGGGGCAGCGGAAATCATAGAGCAGGACCGGCAAGCCGTGCGAGGGCGCCTCCGAGACGCGGACGTTGCGCGGGATCACCGTGTCGTAGACCCGTTTGCCGAGGAAGCTGCGCACGTCGGTCGCGACCTGCTGCGCCAGGTTGTTGCGCTTGTCGAACATGGTCAGCAGCACGCCCTGGACCTCGAGCTCGGGATTGAGATTGCGCCGCACCCGCTCGACGGTGCGCAGGAGCAGGCTCAGGCCCTCGAGCGCGAAGAACTCGCACTGCAGCGGCACCAGCACCGCGCGGGCGGCGACCAGCGCGTTGACGGTCAGGAGGCCGAGCGAGGGCGGGCAGTCGATCAGGACGTAATCGTAGTCCTTGTCCAGGCTGCCGAGCGCGTCCTTGAGGCGGTACTCGCGCCGTTCCTTCTCCACCATCTCGATCTCGGCCGCCGAGAGATCGACCACCGAGGGCACGAGGTCGAAGCCGGGGATCTTGGTCGCAAGGACCGCGTCCTTGAGCTCCGCCCGGCCGAGCATGACGTCGTAGGTGGTGACCGGGCGCTCGCCTTGCTGGATGCCGAGGCCCGTGCTCGCATTGCCCTGGGGATCGAAATCGAGCAAGAGGATGGTCTTGCCACAGGCGGCGAGCGCCGTGCCCAGGTTGATGGCGGTCGTGGTCTTGCCCACGCCGCCCTTCTGGTTGGCGATCGCGACCACCCGGCCGAGCTGCGGCGATTTACGATTCACGACGAGGCGCACGGGCGGGTTTCCTCGAGCTGGAGCACGATGCCCGAAGCGTCGGACAGGCTCGTGAACATTTTCGGTACCATATGCCAGCTCCGTGACGCCGCGGTCAATTCGCTCGACGCGCGAGCGCCCTTCAGGAACAGGCACCGGGTGTGCGGCCCGAGGAAGGGCCGGGCGAGCTCGAGCAGGCGCGGCAGCGGGGCCAGCGCCCGCGCCGTCACCACGTCCGCGGGCGAGCCGGGCACGTCCTCGATGCGCGCGGCGTGGACCTGCACGGCCGTCTGCGTGGCGCGAGCGACCTCGCGCAGGAAGGCGACCTTGCGCTGGTCGCTCTCGATCAGGTGGACGCCCGGCGTGCCGAGGATCGCGAGCACCATCCCGGGAAAGCCGGCCCCACTGCCGAGATCGACCAGCGAGATCACCCTTGGGGGCAGGTAGTGGATCAGCTGCGCGGAATCGAGGATGTGCCGGCGCCAGGGATCGGCGAGCGTGCCGCGGCCGACCAGGTTGACCGCCGGCTGCCAGCGCCGCAGCAGGTCCAGATAGGTGCGAAGTCGCTGCAGTGTTTCACGTGAAACATCGAGCTCGGCCGCGAACGCCTCCGGGGTGAGCGGGGCC
>CAZXYL010000134.1:0-3097 GCA_964644915.1 uncultured Geminicoccaceae bacterium | reverse complement strand
GCGACCATTCGAGGCGGGCGTCCCCGATGCGCAGCCACGGGCCTTCGGGCCCGATCAGCTCCACGCGGCTCAGCGCCACGTTGAACGGTACGGTGCCCCGCAGCCCCTCCACTTCCGCCCGCGTCTCGGGCCCGGACAGGGTGCGCTCGATCGCGGCGGCGACCAGACGCTGCCCGGGCGCCGTCTGGGCCAAGCCCAGCGCCAGCGCAACAAGAAGAACGAGCCCGGCCAGCGCGAGCGCCAGACCGAGCCCGATGCGACGGACCATCGGTGATTCCCTTGGGCACGCCGCCAGCGCTCCGGACGGCACGCCCTTCCTCCGGACGAGATACTAGGATGGGTCTCGAAATGTTCTCGGCAAGCTCGCCCCGGGCGCACCATAGGGTCCGGTGGCCGGCGGCATCTCGAAGTTGGGGCGGATCAGACGTCGCGCAGCCGGTCGAGATCGCGAATGGTGATGTAGCCGTCCTCGAACTCGATCAGGTTCTCGCGCCGCCACTGGCCCAGCTGCTTGTTCATGCTCTCGCGCGACATGCCGACCATGCTGCCGAGCTGCTGCTGCGACAGGCGCAGATCGATGCGCATCCCCTTCGTCACCGGCTTGCCGAAGACCTCCGCGAGGCGCACCAGTCGCTTCGCCAGGCGCGAGGGGCCCTCGAGGAACAGCGCCTCCTCGAGCAGCTCGCTGGTCCGCCGGATGCGCTCGCACAGCACGCGGAACAGCTTCATGCAGGCCTCGGGATGGCGGCCGAGGAACGGCACGAAGTCGCGCCGCTCCAGCACCAGGAGCTCGCATTCGTCCAGCGTCACCGCATCGGCGGTCCGATCGGAGCCGTCGAGCAGCGCGATCTCGCCGAACACCTCGCCCGGATTGACGAGGTTGAGGACCAGCTCCTTGCCGTCCTCGGAATGGGTGCAGATCTTCACCCGGCCGCGCAGGACCACCATCATGTTGGTGCCGGGGTCGCCCTTGCGGAAGAGTACGGTGCGGCGCGGGTGCCGGGCCACGCGCATGTAGGCGACCAGCCGATCCCGCTCCTCGGCCGACAGCTGGCCGAACATCGGATGCCCGGCCAGCACCGCCTGCTTGTCAATGGTCGCTTCGGCAGCCATCCCCATGCTCCAATGCCTCAGCCGAACGGCCAGCATTTGAGACAATTAGTTGAGTTTTGGCCCCTTGGGGGACGCCTAGCAAGTGTTTTTGCACTGCGGCGAACGGGCGTGGTCATCACCCGGCTCCAAAGCGGCAGAACTGGCGGGCTAAAAAGCCTGGCCGAAGCTGATGTAGATCTGGAACGCGTCGTCGACGTCGCGCCGGTTGATCGGAAAGGCGACATCGAAGCGCACCGGGCCGATCGGGCTGAAGTAGCGTGCCCCGACGCCGACGCCGATGCGCGGCGTCTGGTCGAAGTCGGGCGCGCTGCTCTCGAACACCGAGCCCGCGTCGACGAAGACCACGCCGCCCAGCGTCTCGGTGAACCGGCCGCGCACCTCGCCGCCCACCTCGAACAGGGAGCGGCCGCCGAGCGGGTTGCCGTCCGCGTCCACCGGGCCCGCGAGCTGGAAGCCGAAGCCGCGCACCGAGCCGCCGCCGCCGGCATAGAAGCGCTCGTCCGCCGGCACCGAGGCGCGCGCCGCCCCGACCAGCGTGCCGAGCGCCAGCCGGCCGGCCAGGATCAGCTCGGGCTCATCGAGGACCTGGAGATAGTGCGTGTAGCCGGCGCGCGTCCGGTTGAACGCCACGCCGTTGCCGAAGGTGTCGATGAACGGCTCGTTGTGCAGCGAGAAGCGTCCGCCGGCGGTCGGATTGAGCAGATCGTCACTGCGGTCCAGGCTGAAGTCCGCCGGGAAGGAGAGAAGGCCGAAGCTTTCCCGGTCCTGCTCGGCCTGGTCCTCGATCTCGACGGCGCGGAACGCCACGCCGATGCTGGCGACGGCGCCCGGCGCCAGCAGCCGCTCGAGGCCCACCGAGGCGCCGATGGACTGGCTCTCGAACGCGTCCGTGTCGGTGATGGCGAGCTCGCTGCCGACCAGCAGCGCCTGGTCGCGGACGATGAAGTCCGGCTTGCGGAAGTTGCCCTGGACGAGATAGCCGATGCCCGAGCCGTCGATTTCCAGCTCGACCCGCTCGCCCGCGCCGAACAGGTTGCGATGCTCCCAGCTCAGGCTGCCGCCCGGGCCCTCGTCGGTGCGATAGCGTACGCCCAGGCCGATCGAGCGGTGCGGCCGCTCCGCCAGCTCGACGGTGACCGGCAGCTCGTCCTCCTCCGTCACCGTCGTCCCGGGCCGCACTCGCACGCTGCTGAACAGGCCCGTCTCGAAGAGGGAGGTGCGCGCGTCGGCGAGCCGTTCCGGCGTGACCAGCTCACCCTCCTGCCAGGGCAGACGGCGCCTGACGTACCTTTCGGCGACATCGTCGAGGCCGGTGACCTCGACCGGCCCGAACCGGGCGCGCGGCCCCGGATCGACGCGGAAGGTCAGCTCCATCGTGCGCGTGTCGTGGTCCACGATCGCCCGCCGCTCGGCCAGCCGGGCGAGCGGGTAGCCTTGGGCCTGGACCCGGCGGAGCAGCTCCTGCTCCGCATCGAGGATCTCCTGCGCGTCGGCGCCCCGGCCGATCTCGATCCCGATCTCCGCGAGGCTCGGCAGCCGGAGCTCGGGAGCGGGAGTCACCAGCTCGATGGCCACCTGGCCGATGCGGTACACCGGCCCCCGCGAGACCTCGAAGACGACCTGGACCGGCTCCGCATCGGTATCGATCGTGAAGTCGACGTCGGCGGCGTAGTAGCCGCGCGAGCGCAGCGCCTGCTCCATGCGTGCCACGTCGTCCGCGGCCCGCCGGCGCAGCCGGGCGAGGCTGGCCGGCGGCCGATCGACGAGGCGCAGGGTCTCGGAAATCTGCTCGAGCAGCTCCTGCTGGCCTTCGGTCAGATCGCCGGTGATCTGCACCTGGTACTCGACCGTGGGCGGCGCGATCTCCTCCGCGGGCTCGGCGGGTGCGGGTTCGGGGGCCTGCTCCTGGCTGCCGGTCAGGCCGGGCACGCCCAACAGGCCGAGCAGGCAGCCGGCGAGGAGCGCGCGCCGGACGCCGCGCCAC
>CAZXYL010000133.1:0-4129 GCA_964644915.1 uncultured Geminicoccaceae bacterium | reverse complement strand
AGCCGTGGCGCCGGCAGCATGTCGGGGGGGATCATCACCTCGCACGGGCCGCCGTCGGCCTCGCACAGCAGCAGATTGTCGGCGACCAGGTCCGCGTTGTGCCCGTCGGCGAGCGCGATCAGCCTCTCCAGCCGGCGCGGCAGGAAGCGGTCGTCGGCGTCGAGCAGCGCGATCCACTGGCCGGAAGCCGCCTCCAGGCCGAGGTTGCGCGCGCCACCCGGGCCCAGGTTCACGCCGGTGCGCAAGAGCCGGACGCGGCGGTCGCAAGAGGCGCAGCGCTCGATGATGCGAGCCGTGCCATCGGTCGAGCCGTCGTCGATCACCAGCACCTCGAGGTCGGGCATGGTCTGCCCTAGAGCGGACGCGATGGCGCGAGCGACGTGTCCGGCAGCGTTGAAGGCCGGGATCAGGACCGAGACGCGGGGCGAGGCGGCGCTCATGCCGTCGTCAGCGGTAGGCGTCGCCGGCTCCCGACGCGCCGAACGCGGGCGAGGGCGCGTGCCTCGCCGGCCCGGCGCGCGCCCTCGCGGCCTGCAGGGGACCCGGCGCCGTGCTCCGCCGGGGCAGGCGCAAGAGCGCGGTAAAGAGCGCCACGAGGAGGATGTGGAACAGATTGTGCTGCAGGAACAGCGCGTGCTCCGCCAGGCTCAGCGCCACCACCATCGCGCCGCACAGCGCCGGCCAGAGCATGACGATATGGCCCTGCCGGCGCAGGGCGCCGGCGGCGACGTAGAAGTAGGCGAGCACCGTGAACGCCGCGACCGCGATGCCGGTCCAGCCGAGCTGCGCGCCGATCTCGAGGAAGGTGTTGTGGAAGTGGAGGACGTAGCCGAGCTCCTCCAGAACGGCGAACATCCGCCAGTCGAGCGCCGCGTCCCAGAACGCGTCATAGCCGACCCCGAGCACGGGTCGCTCAGCGATGTGAGCGAGCGCCGTCTCCCAGAGGATCGAGCGCCCGCTCATCGTGGCGTCGCGATCGAGCGCGTCGAGCGACTGCCTGATCGGGTCGATCTCCGAGAGCACGACCACCAGTGCGACCATGGACGCGGCCCAGCCGATCAGGACTACGCGGTGCGCCAGCCCGGGACCGGGCTGCCGCAGCGCCATGAACAGGGGCACGGCAAGACAGGCGCCCAGGGCGACCAGCAGCGCCGTAACCGATTGCGAGAGCAGGATTCCGGCCGCGGCGATCGCCATGCCGAAGCCGGTGAGCCAGCGGCGCCATCCGGCGATGAAGAGCACGAGCGCGGTGACCAGGAGCAGAGCGGCCCGGCTGCCGAGGCTGTTCTTGTGGTGGAAGATGCCCCGCACCATGCCGTTCTCCATCACGGCGAAATCGAGCGCGGCGAGATGCGACACGATCGAGGCGCCGATCGCAACGACGAGAACCGCGAACACCACCTTCATCAGCGTCGAGATGCCGAAGCGGGCGCCGATATAGATCCCGATCAGGACCGTGAACGTCAGGCGCAGCGCGCCGTTGGCGGTTGCATTCGGATCGATCGACCAGAGCACCGAGGCGGCAGCCAGCAGCGGCCACAGGAGCATGACCCAGCTGCGCAGCGATGCGGACACGAGCTCCTTGAAGTGGACCACGAACAGCGCCAGGAAGGCGAGATAGATGGCGGGCCACAGCAGCCGCGAGAACAGGCTCTCGCTGGTCTTGGTGAAGCCCGCACCGAAGGCCATGAGGTCGACGAAGCCGAACGCGCCGGCGCTCACCGCGACCAGGAAGACGAGGAGCGCCCGCTCGAAGAGCTCGATGTAACGGTAGCTGATCAAAGCTCCCACTCTGGCAGGGGACCACCGGATGCCGGACTAACGCTCGTCAGACGTGCTGGGTTTCGGTCGGGCGGCCCGCGTGCGCGCCCGCTGCGGAACGAAGGTCGCCATGCGGCGTTCCCGCAGTGATGGATATTGGGCAGTTTTATCGCGCAGAAATGGCGGAACACGGCGACGTTCTCGCGGCGACGGCGGATGCCGTAGAGGGGTCGTTCGCCGCGCTGGTGCAGGTCTGCACGGAGGCCATCCGAGGCGGCGGCAAGCTGTGCCTGTTCGGCAACGGCGGCAGCGCCGCCGACGCCCAGCATCTCGCGACCGAGCTCACGGTGCGCTACCAGGCCGACCGGGCGCCGATCGCCGCCATTGCGCTCACCACCGACACCTCGGCGCTCACCGGAATCGGCAACGATCTGGGCTTCGAGCAGCTGTTCGCGCGGCAGCTCGAGGCGCTGGGCCGGCCCGGGGACTTGGCGATCGCGCTCTCCACCTCCGGCAAGAGCCCGAACGTCATCCTGGGCCTGCAGCAGGCCAGGGCAATGGGCCTCACGGCGGCCGCATTCTCGGGCCGGGGCGGTGGCGATCTGGCCGGTCTCGCCGACCCGCTGCTGATCGTGCCGAGCGGCTCGACGGCCCGCATCCAGGAGATGCACGGTCTGCTCGGGCACGCGCTGTGCGCCGCGCTCGAGCGCACGCTCGGGCTGGTGCCATGATCGGGAGCGATCTCGCGCATGCCGATCTGGTGGTCCGGTTCGGGCGCGCTCGCGTTCTGGTCGTGGGCGACGTGATGCTCGACCGCTACGCCTTCGGCACGGTCGAGCGGGTCTCGCCGGAGGCGCCGATCCCGGTGCTGCGCATGACCGCGCAGAGCGCCGCGCTCGGCGGCGCCGGTAACGTCCTGCGCAACCTCCTGGCACTGGGCGCGCGGCCCACCCTCGTGACGGTCGTGGGCGACGACGCGGAGGCGGCGATCGTCCGCGCCGAGGTCGAGGCGAGCGGCGTGTCGAGGGCAGGCGTGCTCGTGGAGGCCGGGCGGCCGACCACGGTCAAGCAACGGTTCATCGCCGGTGGCCAGCAGCTGCTCCGGACCGACCGCGAGACGACCGAGCCGATCGCGTCTGCCTCGGCTGCCCAGCTGCTCGACATCGCCGCGGCGAGCGGCAGCGCGCACGACCTCGTCATCCTGTCCGACTACGGCAAGGGCGTGCTCACGCCCGAGGTCGCGACCGGGATCATCCGCATCGCCCGCGAGCTCGACCTGCCGGTCCTGGTCGATTCCAAAGCGCGCGACTACGAAGCGTACCGCGGCGCCCGGCTGATCACCCCGAACAGCCGGGAGCTCGCCCGGGCGAGCAGACAGCCGGTCGGCTCCGACGCCCAGGTGACCGACGCCTGCCGGCGGCTCGCCGCCGCCTTCGATCTCGGGGGCGTGCTGGCGACGCGCGGCGAGACCGGCATGACCCTGGTCATGCGGGATCGGCCCGAGATCCACCTCCGCGCCGAGGCCAAGGAGGTCTTCGACGTGACCGGGGCCGGGGATACCGTGATCGCCGTGCTCGGTGCCGCGCTGGCCTCCGGTGCGGACGTGGCCGATGCCGCATCTCTCGCCAATCTCGCGGCCGGGATCGTGGTGGGCAAGATCGGCGCCGCCACCGTGCGCCCGGCGGAGATAGTCGCCCGACTGAACGAGCGCGCTTCGCACGTGGCGAGCTCCAAAATCGTGTCCCCGGACCAGCTCCTGCCTCAGCTCGCGCGCTGGCGCGGGCTCGGCATGCGCATCGGCTTCACCAACGGGTGCTTCGACCTGCTCCACCCCGGGCACCTGTCGATCCTGCAGCAGGCCCGGGCGGCGTGCGACCTGCTCGTCGTCGGCCTGAACAGCGATGCCTCGGTGCGCCGGGTGAAGGGCGAGGGCCGGCCGATCCAGGACGAGGCGGCGCGCGCGGCCGTGCTGGCCTCGATCGCGAGCGTCGACCGGGTGGTCCTGTTCGACGAGGATACGCCACTGCGCCTGATCGAGCGGATCAGGCCCGACGTGCTGGTCAAGGGCGCCGATTACACCATCGAGGAGGTGGTCGGCGCGCCGTTCGTGCGCAGCTACGGCGGATCGGTCGTCCTGGCGGAGATCAGGCGTGGCTTCTCGACCACGTCCACGATCGAGCGGATGTCCGGCCGGCCCGCGCACGCTCCTGCCGAGCCGGCGTCGAGCGCTGCCTCCGGGCCGTAGGCGCGCCGCGCGCGGCGTCAACGAGCGAAACCATCCCCTGACTGCGGCGTTCAACTTGTACCGGACGCCAAACAGAGCGCCCGGGTCGGCGCCGGCCCGGCGGGTGGCGGCCGCCCCAGCCCG
>CAZXYL010000132.1:0-1629 GCA_964644915.1 uncultured Geminicoccaceae bacterium | reverse complement strand
AGCGCCGTGGCGGCGCGTTCCGGATCGATCCTGGATCGGGGCGAGGCGACCGCCGGCGCCATCGGCGCCTTGCTGACGCTGCGGTCGCCGCAGATCGGGCAGCTGATGGCACCCTCCTCGACCTGCTCCTCGTAGGCGCGGCCGTCGCGGAACCACGCCTCGAAATCGTGGCCCTCGGCGCACCGCAGGTCGAACAGGATCATGAGACTCTCGTCCGGTTGCAGGAACGCATCCCATGCAACAAGTAAGCCTCGCAGCCACGGCCAGCAAGTGCAGGGCCGAAGCGCCCCGCCCGCTCAAGCTCCTCGGCCGAGCAGCCGATCGAGTTCGCCCTGCCGCTCGAGCGCGGCCAGCTCGTCCGAGCCGCCGATGCCGCGGCCGCCGATGAAGATCTGCGGCACCGTGCGCCGGCCCTCGGCCCGCGCCAGCATCTCGCCGCGCCGCGAGGGCTCCTGCCAGAGATCGATCTCGACGAACGCCACGCTCTTGTGCTGCAGCAGCCGCTTCGCCCGCCAGCAATAGGGGCAGAGCGGCGTCGTGTAGATCTCGACCTCCGGCATCGCGGCGGCGACCCCTCTTTGAGCAGCTCGTCGGGGTCAGATATTGGGATGAGCAGCGTCGCGCACCACCCGCGCCAGCGTCAGCACGTCGACGCCGGCGGCGCCGGCCTGGTGCAGCACCCGCGCGCAGGCGCTGGCGGTGGCGCCGGTGGTGAGCACGTCGTCGACCAGGAGGATGCGGCGGCCCGCGGGCCGCTTGCGCTGCCAGGGGTGGACCCGGAAGGCGCGCGAGGTGACGTTCTCCTGCCGGGCTCGGCCGCTCAGGCCCTGCTGGGAGGCCGTGGCGCGGACGCGCTGCAGGAGGTCCGGCACGACCGGCAGGCCGGTCTCGCGCCCCAGCGCGTGCGCGAGCAGGGCCACCTGGTTGTAGCCTCGGCGCAGCAGGCGCCAGCGGTGCAGCGGCACCGGCGCGATCACCGGGGCGTCGTCGAGCAGATCGCCCGCGGCGCGCGCGAGCCAGCGCCCGAACGCGGGCGCGATGTCGGTGCGGTCGGCGTGCTTGAAGCCGAGGATCAGCCGGCGGGAGCCGTCGTCGTAGCGAAACGCCGCCCGGGCCCGGTCCCAGGCCGGCGGCTCGGCGGCGCAGGCGCCGCACAAAGGCGCCTCGGGGAGCGCGTGCGGCAGGGGGTAGCCGCACATCCGGCATTGCGGCGGCCCCAAAAAGGCGAGCCCGGTCCAGCAGGCGGCGCACAAGGCCCCCTGGTCCTCGACCCGCGCCCCGCAGCCCAGGCAGCGGGGCGGCAGCAACAGGTCGAGCAGGCCGAACGACAGGTGCGCCGCGTTGGAGATCAAAGCGGGATCAGGCCCCTGCAGTGAGCAACTCATGGTTTATAAAGCGACGGCAGGCGCGCGCCAAGCGCCGTCGTCGACGGTCACGTCTCGGCGGCGATCCACTCGAGGAACGCGGGGTTGCCGTCGGTGACCGGCAGCGTCACCACGCAGGGGACGTCGTAGCTGTGCAGCGCCTTGACCCGCTCGACCAGCCGCGGCACCAGCTCGGTCCTGGTCTTGGCGATCAGGACCACCTCGGCGCCCTCCTCGATCGCCCCCTGCCAGCGATAGATCGAGG
>CAZXYL010000131.1:0-1657 GCA_964644915.1 uncultured Geminicoccaceae bacterium | reverse complement strand
GTCGGGCTCGCGATCGAGGACATCGCCGCGGCGGCCCTGGTGTACGAAGCCGCGAGCCGGTAAGGCGAGCTTCAGGAGTCGAAGGAAAGCGATCGGAGCAGAACCGTGGACAGAAACGATCCGCACAAGGGTCAGCCGGTGCACCGGGCAGGAGCACCGGTGTCGGATGCCGCAGCCGCCCTGATCCTGCTGCACGGCCGGGGCGCCACGGCGGAGAGCATCCTCTCGCTCGCGGAGCTCCTCGACCGGCCGGAGATCGCCTATCTGGCGCCGCAGGCGGCCGGACGCACCTGGTACCCGTACTCGTTCATGGCGCCGCTCGAAGCGAACGAGCCCTGGCTGTCGTCGGCGCTGCGCCGGGTCGACGGCCTGGTCCGGGAGCTCGAGGACGCCGGCATCCCCCCGGAGCGCAGCGCGCTCCTCGGCTTCTCGCAAGGCGGCTGTCTCGCTCTGGAGACCGCGGCGCGGCATCCTCGCCGCTACGGTGCGCTCTTCGGCCTGAGCGCCGGGCTGATCGGACCGGACGCCGCGGCCTGGAACCACCAGGGCTCGCTCGCCGGCACGCCGGTCTTCCTCGGCTGCAGCGACATCGACCCGCATATCCCGCTGTCGCGCGTCCATGAATCGAGTGCAGCGTTGCGCGCCCTCGGGGGCGAGGTGACCGAGCGTATCTATCCGGGCATGGGCCACACGATCAACGAGGACGAGGTGGCGCACGTCCGGCGTCTTCTGTCCGCGCTCGTGCCGGAGCAGCCGGGAAGCTGACCACCTCCGCCTGTGCTGCGGCCGATCACAGCGGCTTGAGATTGGCCTCGATCTCGGCGCGTCTCGGCTCCAGGAAGGGCGGCAGCGCCAGGCGCTCGCCCAGGCTCTCCAGCGGCTCGTCGGTGGCGAAGCCCGGACCGTCCGTGGCGATCTCGAACAGGATCCCGTTCGGCTCCCGGAAGTAGAGGCTGCGGAAATAGAAGCGATCCACCCTGCCGCTGGACGGGATGCGCATGGCTTTCAGCCGGTCGATCCAGGCATCATGCTCCGCGTCGGGCGAGCGGAACGCGACGTGATGGACCCCGCCGGCGCCGGGCTGGGCGGGCGGCAGGCCGGGCTGGACCGCGACGTGCAGCTCGGCCGCGGGGCCGCCCTCGCCCATCTCGTAGACGTGCACCGTGTGCCCGGGCGCACCGGTGCCCCGGTACTGCCGCGCCGGGCGCATGTTCATGACACGCGTGAGGACGAGATCGGTCGGCTCCAGCGCCGGCACGCTCAGGGTCACCGGGCCCAGGCCGCGGATCTGGTGCTCGGCCGGCACTGGGCTCTTCGCCCAGGGATGCGCTTTGCCGGCGCCGGCGTCGTCGATCAGGGCCAGGCGCTGGCCTTCCGGGTCCTCGAATTCCAGGGTCAGCCGGCCGTCGCGCTCGACGAGTCCGGACTCCCGGACGCCGGCCTGCTCCAGCCGGTCCACCCACCAGCGCAGGCTGTCCTCGCCCGCGACTCGCAGCCCGGTGCGGGCGATGCTGTGGGTGCCGCGCCGCTCGCGCCCGACCGGCCAGTCGAAGAAGGTGATGTCGGAACCGGGCGAAGCCAGCCCGTCACCGTAGAACAGATGATAGGCCGAGACGTCGTCCTGGTTCACGGTCTTCTTGACCAGCCGCATGCCGAG
>CAZXYL010000130.1:0-1665 GCA_964644915.1 uncultured Geminicoccaceae bacterium | reverse complement strand
GACTTCTCGTTCGAGTGCATCGGCAACGTGCACACCATGCGCCAGGCGCTCGAGTGCTGCCATCGCGGCTGGGGCGAGAGCGTCATCATCGGCGTCGCGGGCGCCGGCCAGGAGATCGCGACCCGGCCGTTCCAGCTGGTCACGGGCCGGGTCTGGCGCGGCACGGCGTTCGGCGGCGCGCGCGGCCGCAGCGACGTGCCCAGGATCGTCGAGTGGTACATGGAGAAGAAGATCAACATCGACGATCTGATCACCCACACCATGCCGCTCGACGAGATCAACCAGGCGTTCGATCTGATGCACGCCGGCAAGTCGATCCCCAGCGTGATCGTCTATTGAGCCCTTGGCCCGATCGAGTGAGGCCGGAATGAGCCTGGAGACCCTCAAGGAGCACCGCTGCTTCGGCGGCACCCAGGGCGTCTACGCGCACGACTCGGGCGAGACCCGCTGCCGCATGGAGTTCGCGGTCTACACACCGCCGCAGGCCGTGCACGGCCGGCTGCCGGTGCTCTACTGGCTCTCCGGCCTCACCTGCACCTGGGCGAACTTCACCGAGAAGGCGGGCGCGCAGCGCTGCGCGGCCGAGCACGGGCTCGTCATCGTCGCGCCCGACACCAGCCCGCGCGGCACCGACTTCCCGGGCGAGCACGACGCCTATGACTTCGGCTCCGCGGCCGGCTTCTACGTCGACGCGACCGAGGCACCGTGGTCGCAGAACTACCGCATGTACAGCTACGTCACCAAGGAGCTGCCGGCGCTGATCGAGGCGAGCTTTCCGGTCGATCCGGGCCGGGCGGGCATCTTCGGCCATTCCATGGGCGGGCACGGCGCTCTGGTCTGCGCGCTCAAGAACCCTGACCGGTACCGCTCGCTCTCGGCATTCGCCCCGATCTCGGCGCCGATGCGCGTCCCCTGGGGCGAAAAGGCGTTCTCCGGCTACCTCGGCGCGGACCGGCAGGCCTGGCGGGCCTGGGATGCGAGCGAGCTCGCGGCCGGGGCGGACTGGAAGGCGGAAGTGCTGGTCGATCAGGGCACGGCCGACGACTTCCTCGAGACGCAGCTCAAGCCGCAGCTCCTCCAGGAGGCGTTTCGGGCGGCCGGCATTCCCCTGACCCTGCGCTTCCAGGCGGGCTACGACCACAGCTACTATTTCATGGCCAGCTTCATGGGCGAGCACATCGCCCATCACGCCCGGCACCTCTCGCGGGGGTAGGCGGTCAGAGCCATGCCTGATGAGGATCCCAGGAGCGTGAACGGAAGGTTTCTCGCCACCATGGTTGCGGCGGCGCTCGGCATCGCCGCGGCGGTCTTTCCGGCGCACGCCGGCGACGAGGAGCTGGCCACCGAGGCCGTCTTCGAGCGCCAGCACCTCGACAACATCGAGGCGCCGACCACGCTCCGCTACAGCTTCGAGCGCAGCGGCAGCCTGCTGGGCGACCTGGTCGACCAGGCCCGGCTGGTGATCACCGCGATCGCCACCGACGGCCGCAAGCAGGTCGAGTTCCACCTGTTCAGCGGGCCCGATGCGCGCCACATCGCGCCGCAGCAGGGCTTTCGCAACAATCCCATGATCGTGGCCTTCCTGCAGCGCGACGTCGAGCAGATGAGCCGGATCACCGGCGGCTCGCCGCACTATTTCCGCAACCGCATCCGCGAGGCGTTCAC
>CAZXYL010000129.1:0-2442 GCA_964644915.1 uncultured Geminicoccaceae bacterium | reverse complement strand
TGGAGCGCGTCCTCGAGGACCGCGAGTGGCAGCTCACGCGCCGCACCGACGGCAAGGTCGCGAAGGCGCTGCCGGCGCGGCAGCTGTGGGACCAGATCGCCCGCGCCGCCTGGGCATCCGCCGATCCCGGCGTGCAGTACGACACCACGATCAACGAGTGGCACACCTGCCCGAACTCCGGCCGGATCAACGCCTCGAACCCGTGCTCGGAGTACATGTTCCTCGACGATACGGCGTGCAATCTCGCGTCCCTGAACCTGATCGCCTTCCTCAAGGACGACGGCAGCTTCGATGTCGCGGCCTTCGCGCATGCCGTGCGCCTGTGGACCATGGTCCTCGAGATCTCGGTCATGATGGCGCAATACCCCTCGCAGCGCATCGCCGAGCTCTCCTACCGCTATCGTACGCTGGGCCTGGGTTACGCCAACCTCGGCGGCCTGCTCATGGCGTCCGGCATCGCCTACGACAGCCATAAAGGGCGCGCGCTCGCCGGTGCCATCACCGCGCTGCTGACCGGCGAGGCCTATGCGCAGTCGGCCCAGATGGCCAAGGAGCTCGGTCCGTTCGCGGGCTACGGGCCGAACCGCGAGGCGATGCTGCGCGTGATCCGCAACCACCGCCGCGCGGCGCATGGCGAGAAGCGCGACTACGAGGGCCTCTCGGTCCGGCCCGTACCGCTCGATGCCGCGCGCATCCCGGACAAGGCGCTCCTGGATGCGGCGCGCGATGCCTGGGACCGGGCGCTCGAGTGGGGCGAGAGCTTCGGCTATCGCAACGCCCAGGTCTCGGTGATCGCACCGACCGGCACCATCGGCCTGGTCATGGACTGCGATACCACGGGGATCGAGCCGGACTTCGCCCTGGTCAAGTTCAAGAAGCTGGCCGGTGGCGGCTACTTCAAGATCATCAACCGCATGGTGCCGAGGGCGCTCGAGACGCTGGGCTACAGCCCGGCGCAGATCGACGACGTCGTGCGCTACGCGGTCGGCCGCGGCACGCTCGTGGGCGCGCCCGAGATCGACCACGAGACGCTGGCCGCCAAGGGCTTCACCCCGGACGTCCTCGACCGGCTCGAGCGCGCGCTGCCGTCCGCCTTCGACATCAAGTACGCCTTCAACCAGTTCACGCTCGGCCAGGCGTTCTGCAAGGACGCGCTGGGCCTGTCGGACGAGCAGCTGGCCGACTTCAACCTCGATCTCCTCGCCGCGATCGGCTTCTCGCGCGCCCAGATCGAAGCCGCGAACCTTTACTGCTGCGGCGCGATGACGGTCGAGGGCGCGCCGCACCTGAAGAACGAGCACCTGCCCGTCTTCGACTGCGCCAACCCCTGCGGCCGGCTGGGCAAGCGCTATCTGGCGAGCGAGAGCCACATCCGCATGATGGCGGCCGCGCAGCCGTTCATCACGGGCGCCATCTCCAAGACCATCAACATGCCGGCGACCGCAACGGTCGAGGACTGCTCGCGAGCCTATCTCGAGGCCTGGCAGCTCGGCCTCAAGGCGATGGCGCTCTACCGCGACGGCTCCAAGCTCTCGCAGCCGCTCTCGGCGATCGTGCTCGGCGACGTGGAGGAGGACGAGGAGGAGCTGGCGGAGCTCGTGCCGGCGGAGCGCGTGGCCCAGGTCGCCGAGCGCGTGGTCGAGCGCTTCGTGGCCGAGCGCCTGCGCCTGCCCAACCGGCGCAAGGGCTATACGCAAAAGGCCGTGGTCGGCGGCCACAAGGTCTACCTGCGCACGGGCGAGTACACCGACGGCCGGCTCGGCGAGATCTTCATCGACATGCACAAGGAAGGTGCCGCCTTCCGCTCGCTGATGAACAGCTTCGCGATCGCGGTCTCGATCGGGCTGCAGTACGGCGTGCCGCTCGAGGAGCTGGTGGAGGCGTTCGCCTTCATCCGCTTCGAGCCCTCGGGCCCGGTCCAGGGCAACGACACGATCAAGATGGCGAGCTCGGTGATCGACTACATCTTCCGCGAGCTCGCGATCTCCTATCTCGGCCGCACCGATCTCGCCAACGTCGACCCGAACGAGCTCCGTCACGACAGCCTCGGCGCCGGCGAGAAGGAGCGGCATCTGCGGCGTGACGATGCGCTCGCGCGGATCGCGTCGTCCGGCTACGTGCGCGGCAACCTGCGGCTGCTCCATGGCGGCGGCGAGACGCGGACCGAGGCGCGCGGCCCGGACGCGGGTGCAGGACCTACGGGTTTCGGCGGGAGTGCGCCTGCCGCTCGTCTCTCCGGAGACGGCGGCACCGCACTCGCCGCCGCGGAATCGGCTGAGACGGCGGCGCACGACGCGCGGCTGGCTCAGGCGAAGCTGGCGCGGCTCAAGGGGTACGAGGGCGACCCGTGCCCGAACTGCGCCAATTTGACCCTGGTGCGCTCAGGCGCCTGCCTGAAGTGCGACACCTGCGGCTCGACCACGGGCTGCTCCTAGAGGAGCG
>CAZXYL010000128.1:0-8428 GCA_964644915.1 uncultured Geminicoccaceae bacterium | reverse complement strand
GATCTCGATCTCGTCCAGCCCGTCCAGGCCGACCTCGAGCGAGCGCAGCGCCTTCTGCAGCGATTCCTGGAAGGTCCGGCCGATCGCCATGACCTCGCCCACCGACTTCATCGAGGTGGTGAGCAGCGGCTCGGTCTCGGGAAACTTCTCGAAGGTGAAGCGCGGGACCTTGGTCACCACATAGTCGATGGTCGGCTCGAAGGAGGCGGGCGTGACGCCCGTGATGTCGTTCGTGATCTCGTCCAGCGTGTAGCCGACCGCGAGGCGGGCTGCGACCTTGGCGATCGGGAAGCCCGTGGCCTTGGAGGCGAGCGCGGACGAGCGCGAGACGCGCGGGTTCATCTCGATGATGACCATGCGCCCGCTGTCCGGGTCGATCGCGAACTGGACGTTGGAGCCGCCGGTGTCGACCCCGATCTCGCGCAGCACCGCGATCGAGGCGTTGCGCATGCGCTGATATTCCTTGTCGGTCAGCGTCAGCGCCGGCGCCACCGTGATGGAATCACCGGTGTGCACGCCCATCGGGTCGACGTTCTCGATCGAGCAGACGATGATGCAGTTGTCCGCGTGGTCGCGGACCACCTCCATCTCGTACTCCTTCCAGCCGAGGACGGATTCCTCGACCAGAACCTCGTTGATCGGCGAGGCGTCGAGCCCGCCCTGGACGACCTGCTCGTATTCCTCGCGGTTGTACGCGATGCCGCCGCCGGTGCCGCCGAGCGTGTAGCTCGGCCGGATGATCGCCGGCAGGCCGACCCGGTCGAGCACCTCGCGCGCCTGGTCCAGGCTGCGCACCACCGCGCTGCGCGGCATCTCGAGGCCGATCCGCGCCATGGCCTGACGGAACAGCTCGCGATCCTCGGCCTTGGCGATCGCATCGCGCTTGGCCCCGATCAGCTCGACGCCGTAGCGCTCGAAGGTGCCGTCGTCGGCCAGCGCCATGGCGGTATTGAGCGCGGTCTGGCCGCCCATGGTCGGCAGGCAGGCGTCCGGCCGCTCGCGCTCGATGATCCGCGCGACCATGGCCGGCGTGATCGGCTCGACGTAGGTGGCATCCGCGAGCTCGGGGTCGGTCATGATCGTGGCCGGGTTCGAGTTGACCAGGATCACCCGGTAGCCCTCGGCCTTGAGCGCCTTGAGCGCCTGGGTCCCGGAGTAGTCGAACTCGCAGGCCTGGCCGATCACGATCGGCCCGGCGCCGATCACCAGGATGGAGCGGATGTCCGTGCGCTTAGGCATCAGCTGAATACCGCGAGCGGGAAACGGACCAAGGGCGGGCTCAGCGTCGGTCGCTTGCCGGAGGCTTGCTTCCCGCCCCGCGTCGTTGATACATGTGCACTCCCGCCGACCCCACCTCCACCAAATCCCGGTACGGTGCCACCGACCCCCCTGCAAGTCTGCGTCGCGGATCCGCACTGTACCCTGGGCCAGGAGCTTGGCTTTTGATTGTCGATCTGCGTGCGGCCGAGGTCCCTTCCGACCTCGATGTGGACCTCTGCATCGCCGGCGGTGGTCCTGCCGGCATCAGCATTGCCCTGCAGTTCATCGGCAGCAGCCAGCGCGTCCTCCTGCTGGAAGGCGGCGGCAAAGAGTTCGAGGACGACTCCCAGAGCATCTACGAGGGCCCACTCCTGGGCCGTCCCTACTTCCGGCTGGACAGGTGCCGGCTGCGCTTTTTCGGGGGTTCGAGCAATCACTGGGGTGGCATGTGCCGGCCGCTCGATCCGCTGGACTTCGAGCCGCGGCCTTGGGTGCCCCACAGCGGCTGGCCGATCCAGGGGAAAGATCTCGAACCGTTCGAGGCGGCGGCTCACGGGCTGCTCAATCTCGGCCCGCCGGCCTATGACCCCGGCCTGTTGGCGCTGGACGAGGGGCTTATTCTCGATCTCGCCCCGGAACCGCTCGTGCACAGCCCGTTTGCCCTCAGCCGGCCGCCGACGCGGTTCGGCAAGAAGTACAGGCGCGAGCTGGATGAAGCGCAGAACGTCGAGGTCTTCCTGCACGCCGACCTGGTCGACGTCGAGCTCACGGACGCCCTGAACGCGACCACCGCGTTTCACGTCACCACGCCCCAGGGCGGACGGCTGCGCGTTCGGGCGCGTCAGTTCGTTCTGGCGCTCGGCGGGATCGAGAACCCGCGCCTCCTGCTCAATGCCGACCGGCAGGTCCGGGCGGGCATCGGAAACCAGAACGACCTGGTGGGCCGCTTCTTCTCCGACCACCCGAACCGGTTCGCGGCGAGCATCTGGACGCCGCAGGCGAGCGCCATCTCCAGGGCCTACCGTAGCCAGCGCGTGAGCCAGACGCACGTCCGGCACAGCATTGCCCTCTCGCCCGAGGTGCAGAGGCGAGAGCAGACGCTGAACCTGGCCATGACCCTCCACCGCTCCAGAGATCCCAAGCTCTCGCCCGGCTACCTCGCCCTCCAGCGCGCGATCGACCAGGTCAAGAACACCGAGTTCAGCGGCCTCGGCCAGCAGATGTGGGACGTGATCCGCGACCTGGACGGGACCGCTTCCGATGTTTACCGCTGGTTCGCCGGCACGCTGGAGACCGAGGTCTGGGCCATGGTGCGTTGTGAGCAGGCGCCGAACCCGGACAGCCGGGTGAGGCTGGTAGAGGAGACCGATCGCCTGGGCCTGCGCCGTGCCGGCCTGGACTGGCACCTCGGCGACCTGGAGAAACACACCATGAAGGTGGCGGTCCAGCTGCTCGGGCAGGAAGCGGGCCGGCTCGGTCTCGGCCGGGTCGAGGTCTGGGACTGGCTGCGGGACGAGGGCTCGACCATCGAGGTCGATATCAAGGGCGGCTCTCACCACATGGGCACCACGCGGATGGCCGACGATCCGAAGCGCGGGGTCGTCGATCGCGACTGCCGGATCCACGGCAATGCCAACCTGTACGTCGCCGGGAGCAGCGTGTTTCCCACGGTCGGCTTCGCCAACCCGACGCTCACGATCGTTCAGCTCGCGCTGAGGATGGCCGAGCATCTGAAGGATCGGCTTGCTGCGGCCTGAAGCGGCCCCGCCGCGTGTCGACATCAGGCCTGCTCGATCAGGTCGAGGAAGCGGCGGAAGAGGTAGGCGCTGTCCTGGGGGCCGGGCGAGGCCTCGGGGTGATACTGGACCGAGAACACCGGCCGGTCGCGCAGGCGCAGGCCTTCCAGCGAGCCGTCGAACAGCGAGACATGGGTCAGCTCGACGTGGGACGGCAGGCTCTCCGGGCGGACCGCGAAGCCGTGGTTCTGGCTCGTGATCTCGACCTTGCCCGTGGTCAGGTCCTGGACCGGATGGTTGGCGCCGTGGTGGCCGAACTTCATCTTCTCGGTGCGCGCGCCCAGCGCCAGCGCCAGGATCTGATGGCCGAGGCAGATGCCGAACAGGGGCTTACCGCTATCGAGCAGCTTCCTGATCTGCGGCACGGCGCGCTCGCCCGTGGCCGCAGGATCGCCCGGGCCGTTGGAGAGAAAAAGACCGTCGGGCTCGAGCGCCAGGATCTCCTCGGCCGTCGTGGTCGCCGGCACGATCGTCAGCCGCAGGTCGAACGAGGCCAGCGAGCGCAGAATGTTGCGCTTGATTCCGTAATCGACCGCCACCACATGAGCGCCGTTTCCCTCGCTGCGGCCGTAGCCGTCAGGATGGCGCCAGAGCGTCTCATGCCAGTCGTAGCGTTGGCGACAGGAGACCTCCGAGGCCAGATCCATGCCGACCAGGCCGGGCCATTCGCGGGCGAGCTTCCCGAGGTGGTCGAGATCGGGCCCGTTCACCGGATCGAACCCCAGAGCCGCGGTCTGCGCGCCCGCGTCCCGCAAACGTCGGGTCAGGCGGCGCGTGTCGATCCCCGCGATCCCGACCAGCCCCTGGGACTCGATCCAGCGCCGCAGATGGAAGGCGGCGCGGAAGTTCGACGGCTCGGTGATCGGGGCGCGCAGGACGAGGCCACGGGCGTAGCATGTGGCGGCTTCGAGGTCCTCGCTGTTGCTGCCGACGTTGCCGATATGCGGGAAGGTGAAGGTGATGAGCTGGCCGGCGTAGGACGGGTCCGAGAGGATCTCCTGATAGCCGGTCATCGCGGTGTTGAAGACCAGCTCGCCAACGACATGGCCGGGAGCGCCGAACCCCTCGCCCTGGAAGTTGGTGCCGTCGGCGAGCACGAGCGCGGCGGTAGCCTTGCAGCGGGTGAGATCGGTCACGGGTGGCTGGTCTGCACGCTGGGGGCGGGAAGCCGAGATCGAAACGAGCCGGCTCCCGGGCGGCGCCCCGGAGTTCGGCGGAACTTAGGCAGCGGCGTGGCGAGCGTCAAGCGAGCGGCCCTCCTGGATGCGGGCCGTCGCCTTGCGCCGCCCGCCTGGTGGTGATACTGGCAATGAGTGAAAAAACGGGACAGCGGGTGGTGCTGCGCGAGCAGTTGAACGACGCGCTCAAGGCGGCCAACGAAGCCGACGACAAGCGGGCCATCGCGATTATTCGTCTGATTCAGGCGGCGCTGCAGGAGCGTGATCTGCACGCGCGCGCGGATGGGCGGGCGGATGGCCTCTCGGACGTCGAGCTGCGGGCCATGCTGCAGGCGATGGTGGATCAGCGCTGCGAGAGCATCCGCCGCTACGAGGAGAGCGGCCAGCTCGAGCTGGCCGGGCGCGAGGCCGAGGAGATCGACGTCATCAAGCGCTTCCTTCCGCCCAAGCTGGACGAGCGGGCTTGTGCCGAAGTGGTGCGCCAGGTGATCGACGAGCTCGGCGTGCACAAGCTCAAGGACACGGGTCGGGTGATGAACGAGCTCAAGAGCCGCTATCCGGGGCAGATGGACTTCACCAAGGCCCGCCGGATGATCTGCGACCGGCTCGACTGACCGTCCTCCCGGTGGCGATCTCCGGCCGGCCGGATCGGGTGCGCGCCTCGTCCCGAGGGGTGCGATGAGCGAGGCGCGCGGCATCTCGCTCGACGAGTTCAAGGCGCGCCTGCCGCTCGCGGAGATCGTCGGCCGCCACGTCCGCCTGGTGCGGCGCGGCCGCGAATACACGGGCCTGTGCCCGTTCCATGCCGAGAAGACGCCCTCGTTCACGGTCTCGGAGACCAAGGGCTTCTATCATTGCTTCGGCTGCGGCCAGCACGGCAACGCCATCGACTTCGTCATGGCGCTCGAGGGGCTGGATTTCGGCCAGGCGCTCACACGGCTTTCGGAACTCACCGGCATCCCGGCACCCCAGGCGCGCGGCGCCGGCGCCGCGGCCGTGGATCACGGCCTGCTCGCGGCCAACGAGGCCGCTGCGCGCTGGTTTGCGGGCCGCCTGCAGAGCCCGGCCGGCGCCGGGGCGCAGGAATATCTGCACCGGCGCGGGCTGGAGGCGGCGACGATCACCCGCTTCGGCCTCGGCTATGCGCCGACCGAGCGCACCGCGCTCAGGCGCGCGCTGCAGGCCGAGGGCTACGCCCCGGAGCAGCTGGTCGCGGCCGGGCTCCTGATCCAGCCCGACGATGGCGGCGAGCCGTTCGATCGCTTCCGCGACCGGGTCATGTTCCCGATCCACGACGCGCGCGGCCGCATCGTGGGCTTCGGCGGGCGGGCGCTGGGGGAGGCGAGGGCCAAGTATCTGAACACGCCGGAGACCGCGCTCTTCCACAAGGGCGAGCTGCTCTATGGCCTGCACCTCGCGCGGGCCGCGGCGCGCGAGCAGGGCACGATCGTGGTCGCCGAAGGCTACATGGACGTGATCGCGCTCGCCCGCGCGGGCTTTGCCAACGCCGTGGCGCCGCTCGGCACGGCGGTGAGCGAGGCGCAGCTCGAGCTGCTCTGGCGGCTGGCCGACGAGCCGGTCGTCTGCCTCGACGCCGACGAGGCCGGCCTGCGTGCCGGACGGCGTCTGATCGAGCGCGCGCTGCCGCTGCTCAGGCCCGGCAAGTCGCTGCGCTTCGCGCTCATGCCCGCCGGCGCCGATCCGGACGACGTGCTCCGGCAGTGGGGCCGGGAGGCGCTGGCCCGGGCGCTGCGCGAGGCCAAGCCCCTGCTCGAGTTCCTGTGGGAGAGCGAGCTGCGCCAGCGGGCGGTCGATACGCCCGAGCGGCGGGCGGCGCTGCGCCAGCACCTGCTCGAGCTCGCCCAGACGATCGCCGATCCGCCGCTGCGGCGGATGTTCCGCGATGCCGTCTTCCGGCAGATGGAGGCGCGGTTCGGCTCGGCCCGGCGCGCCGGGGCGAAGGGGCCGACAGGCCCCCCGGTCGCCGCCGGCCGCGGCGTCGGGGCGGCACGGCTCGCGGCCGGGCTCGCCCATCCCGCCGGCCCGGTCGAGCGCGACCTGCTCGGGCCGATCGTGGTGCATCCGCAACTCCTCGCCGAGCTCGAGGAGGCGCTGGCCGCCCTTGAATTCGGCGACCCCGAGCTCGAGTTGTTGCGACAGCGCATCATCGCCTGGTACGCGGAATCGGGGCACCTTGACCCGAGTGGATTGAACGACCACCTCTGCAAGATCGGTTTTGCCGGCCTGGTCGGGCAGCTTTCGGCTGGTGCGCCCGCGACGGCATGGTATTGCCGCGCGGACGTCCCGGTGGACGATGTGCGCGAAGGTTGGCTCGCACGGTTGGCGCAGCACCGGCGGCTGGCCGATCCGCGCGCGCTGAAGGAGGCGGTGGCGGCGGCGATCGTGGGGCGGTGTGAGCGGGAAGTGAAGGCGCATGTGCTCGCAGTGAACCGGCTGATCAATCCCACTGATCAGGCCGGCGGACAATCGGCGTCGGATGAGTCACCTTCGTTGCTTCCGGACCGATAGGCGGTCGCGGCCGCCCGGGCGCGGCCGCGGCTCGACAGGCGCCGACGAGAGCCTGGACTGAGGCTGGATCATAGGTTCGAAAAGGGATAGCCGAATGGCCAAGAACGCCGTCGCGAGCGTCTCCACGGCGGTCAAGCAGCCGCCAGCCAAGGCACCATCCGAGAGCCTGCTGCAGGAGCTGATCGGCGGCTCGCCCACCCTCAAGCGGCTGGTGATGCAGGCGCGGGAGCGCGGCGTCGTCACTGTCGACGACATCAACGCCGCGCTGCCGGACGAGGAAGTCTCCCCCGACCAGATTGACGAGCTGATCGCGATGTTCGAGGACATGGGCGTGAACGTCGGGCGCGGCGACGAGGCCAACGGCTCGGCCGAGCCCAAGGGTGAGCTGGCTCAGGACGACGAGGAGGCGGACGGGGGGCAGGCGTTCGACGACGAGGAGGATCTCGGCCGCACCGACGATCCGGTCCGGATGTACCTGCGCGAGATGGGCTCGATCGAGCTGCTCTCGCGCGAGGGTGAGATCGAGATCGCCAAGCGCATCGAGGCCGGGCGCAACATGGTGCTCGAGGCGCTGTGCGAGAGCCCGCTCACCATGCGCGCGATCATCGGCTGGCGCGATGCCATCGGCGAGGGCCGGGCGCTGCTGCGCGACGTGATCGACCTCGAGGCCACCTACGGCACCGGGCCGGGCGCCGAGGGGGAGGGCGAGAGCAAGCCCGACGGCGCCGGCAAGCCCGATGGTGCCGGGGAACAGCAGGAGGGCGCCGCGGACGGTGAGGCCGAGGCCGCGACCGAGGCCGAGCCGGAGCCCGAGAGCGAGGACGAGGACTTCGACGAGGGCGCGCTTTCGCTCGCCGCCATGGAGGCCTCGGTCAGGGAGAACGTGCTCGCCACCTTCGATTGCATCGCCCAGGCTTACGATCAGCTGCGCACCCTGCAGGAGCAGCGGCTCGCCCGCGTCCAGCGCAACGAGCCCACGGATCCCGGGCTGGATGCCCGCTACGAGCAGGCGCGCAACGAGGTGGTCGAGCTGGTCAATCAGATCCACCTCAACCCGAATCGGGTCGAGAGCCTGGTCGAGCAGCTCTACCAGATCAATCGCCGGCTCAACGCCCTCGAGGGGAAGCTGCTGCGCCTGGCCGAGAACTGCGGCGTCGCACGCGAGCTGTTCATCAGGCATTACCGGGGCGACGAGCTCGACCCGGAGTGGCTCGACCGGCTGGTCACCCTGCCTGGCCACGGCTGGCAGCGGTTCGTCGAGCGCTACGGGCTGGAGACCATGGAGGTCCGCAAGGAGATCGCCGAGATCGCCAACGGCACCGGGCTGCACATCGGCGAGTTCCGCCGCATCGTGAACCTGGTGCAGAAGGGCGAGCGCGAGGCCGGCCGGGCCAAGAAGGAGATGGTCGAGGCGAACCTGCGCCTCGTGATCTCGATCGCCAAGAAGTACACCAACCGCGGCCTGCAGTTCCTGGACCTGATCCAGGAGGGCAACATCGGCCTGATGAAGGCGGTCGACAAGTTCGAGTACCGGCGCGGCTACAAGTTCAGCACCTACGCCACCTGGTGGATCCGCCAGGCGATCACCCGCTCGATCGCCGATCAGGCGCGCACGATCCGCATCCCCGTGCACATGATCGAGACGATCAACAAGCTGGTGCGCGC
>CAZXYL010000127.1:0-1688 GCA_964644915.1 uncultured Geminicoccaceae bacterium | reverse complement strand
GGCAAACGTTATACAAAGGTCGGGCGCTTGTGACCTAACCGCCAGGCGCACCCTGCGTATTGACGTAGAGCGCGTAGACCGACTGGCTCGCGGCCATGAACAGGCGATTCCGCTTGAGGCCACCGAAGCAGACGTTGGCGCAGCGCTCCGGCAGCGCGATCCGCCCGAGGGGCCTGCCGTCGGGCGCAAACACCATGACGCCGTCGAGGTCGGCCGAGCCCATGCCCCAGCCGCACCACAGGTTGCCGTCGACATCGCAGCGCATGCCGTCCGGCGTGCCGCCGGGGCCGGCGTCGATCAGCACCCGCTTGCCCGTGATCTCGCGGCCGTTCCCGGCGACGTCGAAGGCCAGGATCTTGCGGTGCGGCACGCCGCGCGATTCGACGACGTAGAGCAGCCGCTCTTCGGGCGAGAAGCAGAGCCCGTTCGGGCCCAGGATGTCGTCGGCCACGACGCTGACCTCGCCGCTCTCGCCGTCGATCCGGTAGACCGCCTGCGGCAGCTCCGGCTCGGCCTTCTCGCCTTCGTAGTTGCCGAGGATGCCGAACGGCGGGTCGGTGAACCAGATCGAGCCGTCCGACTTCACGACCACGTCGTTGGGCGAGTTGAGCCGCCTGCCCTGCCAACGGTCGATCAGCACGGTGATGCTGCCGTCGTGCTCGGTGCGCGTGACCCGCCGGCCGCCGTGCTCGCAGGTGACGAGGCGACCCTGGCGATCGCGGGTGTTGCCGTTGGCGAAGGCGGACGGCCTGCGGAAGATGCTGACCTCCCCCGTCTCCTCCTCCCACTTGAGGATGCGGTCGTTGGGGATGTCGCTCCACAACAGGTAGCGCCCGTCGCCGAACCAGACCGGACCCTCCGCCCAGCGGCAGCCGGTCCAGAGGCGCTCCACGGCGGCGCTGAAGATGCGACACGGCGCGAACCGCTCGTCGAGGATCTGCACGGCCGGGTCGGGGTAGCGCTGAGGCGCGCGCCAGGCGGCGCCCGGGGCATCGACTGTGGTCATCACCGATCCTTTCTCGAGGGCGGCTGAAGCGTCCTCCCGGCTATCACGCGGGGCGGGGCAGCACGTAGTCGGCGGGCCAGGTGGCCCGGAACTCGGGCCGGGCCTCGCAGCGCTCGGAGAGCGCGTCCAGGGTCGGGTAGCGGCCGGGCGGCAGGAGCTCGGGATCGGCCATGCCGACGTAGCGGATCATGCAGGCGGTGGTGATCGCCGCCTGGTCGAGGTTTTCTCCGGCTGGCCAGGGCTCGGCGGCGAGCGCGGCGATGGCACCCCTGCCTTGCGTAAGGCAGCGCTGGGTCCACTCCGGCCAGCGCAGCGCGGTTGGCCGCATGAGGCGCTCGTAGGCGGCGGCACCGATCTTGTCGATGGCACCGGTGGCGAGCGCGATCAGCCGGAGCGTGCGGCGGCGCTCCGCGCCGGCCGGCGGGATCAGGGCGCGCGCGGGGCCGACGGTCTGATCCAGCCAGTCGAGGATCGCGGCGGAATCGATCAGCACCTCGCCGTCGTCGAGCACGAGCGAGGGGATGCGGCCGAGCGGATTGACGGCGCGCATAGCCTCGAAGTCGGCGAACACCGAGCGCGTGTCGTGCTCGTAGGCGAAGCCCAGGACACGCAGCGAGACCGCGACCCGGCGCACGTAGGGCGAATCGTACTGGCCGACCAGGATCATCCCCCGATCCTACGC
>CAZXYL010000126.1:0-3720 GCA_964644915.1 uncultured Geminicoccaceae bacterium | reverse complement strand
GTTCAGGGCCGACTTCTCGACCGATGAGGAGCGGGTCAAGGCAACCTTCGCCATGGACATCAGCCCGGACGGGCAGGAGCTGTTCGTGTTCCAGTCCCCGGTCCGGCTCCTGCTCGACGAGTACGAGGTGCAGCCGACCCGAATCGCGGTCTACGACACCTCGGCCGGGATCGGCGCCGAGCCCGTGCGCAGCTTCCAGGCGCCGCGCCGCACCGCGATCCTCGCGAGCTCGACCGACGGCTCGAGGCTCTACGCCGTGTCCTGGGACATCTACGCCCTCGACCCGCAGACCGGCGAGGTCTTGGAGACGCACCCGGTCGGCAACTGGGACCGGCCGAACTTCGTGACCCCTGACGTGCTGGGGGTCTGGCCGCAGTGGGAAGCCACGAACGTCTACACCAACCCCTACTTCACCGTGCGCACCGACCTCAGCCCCGAGGACCCGGACGCGTACGTCACCGGGCTCTTGAGTCTCGATCTCGAGTCCGGCGACTTCTCGATCGTCGACTTCGAGAGTACCGAGGTCATCATCTTCTCGACCGTGGTCAATCCCCAGCGCCCGAACGAGGTCTACGGCGTCTACACCACGCTGTCCAAGATCGACCGCGAGCGGGGCGAGGTCCTGGACCGGATCGAGCTCGACCACAGCTACTACACGGTGAACGTTAGCTCCGACGGCGCCGAGGTCTACGTCGGCGGCACCATGGACGACATCTCGGTCTATGATGCCGAGACCTTCGAGAAGATCGGCCAGATCGACATGCCGGACGGCGCCGACCAGGCCCTCGCCTCCTTGCGCCTGATCCAGCGCTGACCCCCGCACCGACCCGACGCCGCCGGACCTCGCAACGGTGCCCCTCATTCCGGATCGTCCGGGTCGATGAACAGCGGCCGGAGCGCGATGCTGCCGTGGCCGAACTGCGGGTAATCCGGGTCCGTCGGATCGCCGGGATCGAGGTTCGAAGCCGTATCGGCGGGCGGAAACAGGACCAGGGACTCGAGAAAGTCCAGGATGTCGCGCTCCTGCTGCGGCGGGAGCGCCGCGAACGCGTCACTCGCAGCCTGGGCTTCGCCCCCGTGCCGCAGGATGACCTCACGCAGATTGATGCTGCGCCCGTCGTGGCCGTACGGCGCGGTCGATCCGACGCCCCAGAGCGGTTCGGTCATGAACTCACGCTGGATGGTGCCGTCGAAGTTGCGCTCCCAGAAGTTCGGGCCGAGGTCATGCCGCTTGAAGTCCGTGAAGATGTTGCGCACCACGAATCTGGTGCCGAATGGCTGGCGCAGCGGCGGGAGATTGCTGACGTCCGTCCTCTCGACAAAGCGCGGCTCCGCGGTGCTGAACAGGCCGTTGAAGCCGCCGCGTTCCGGGTCGAAGGCGGTCTCCACGTCGGCCACGCGCCGGTCGCGGTCGATCACCAGGTTGGGCATGTGGCAGGATGTGCAGCCGATCTCCTGCATGAGCCGGCGGCCCCGCGCGACGCTGCCCGGGTGGACCACGTAGCGGCCCGGCTTGAAGTAGTTGAGCAGGTAGAACTCCAGGAAATCGACCAGCGCCGGGTCGATCTCGTTGGCCACGCCGTCCTCGTCGCCATCCTCGCCGGGGCTGGCGACCGGCGGCGGCCCGAGCTCGTCCAAGCCGCCGTCCAGCACCATGCCGGAGGGCGTCACGACCCGCTCGCCGCGGCTGGCCCACAACAGGTCCGGATCCGCCGCTTGGAGGCCCATCTCGTCATTGAACGCGCCGACCGAGAACTGCCGGATCGAGTACGCCGAGCCCTCGGCGAAGAACGGCTTGACCCGAAGATCCTCGTCGACCCCTTGGAGTTCGGAAGGATCGGGGGTGCCGTCTGGACCGACCGTGAGCCATCCGTAGTCGATGCCCTTGCTGCGCAGCCTGACCCGCACCGGCGCGCGGCTCGCTTCGGCGCGCCGCAGCGCCGCATCGCGGATGGCGCGCAGATCGGCCGTGATCTCGTCGGCCAGCATCTCGACCAGGCCGAGGCCGAACAGGTGCGGCGCATCGCGGCTGTCCGGTCGGGTGAACACGTTGCCGCCGACGCCGGCGGAACCGCGCGGGCGGCCGTGACAGGCGGCGCAGCTGTCGGCGAAGCCCGCCACGCGCGCGGCCTGGAACAGACTCGCATCATCGCCCTCGCCGATATTGCCGACGCCATCGTCGCTCCGCGGCCCGAGTCCTTCCCCGGCGTTGAACTTGCGCTGGAAGAGCTGCCGGCCGCGCGCGATCGCCCGAAACGGATCGCGGGCGATCAGGAACCGCGACGAATCGGGCGTGTGGATATCGCCCCGCCCCGCCCCGATCTGCTCCGCGAGCGACTTCTGGATGCCCGCGAAGAGGTTGTTGGGCGTGCGCACCACGTCGCTCTCCTGCGCGCCGACCGCCCCGGCCGCCAGCGCGAGCCCGAGGGCGGTTCCTGCCAGGATCTTTCGCCTGTCGGTCTTCCGGAGCCTGGTTGCGCCAGTCGTAGTGGTCCTCGGGGCATCGGCCGCGCGTATCTGGCCGGCATCCAAAGCACTCGAATACATCGGATCAATTCCTTTGCAACTATTCCGACTACATGAACTGGATCGAGAGATGCGATCATGGCAAGACATCTACGATGGCAGGTGAAGCAACGATGTGAAGGGGATCACAGCCCGACAACGATTTCGTTATTGTGAGAAAACGACTGCCCAGCTCTCGACTCCGGCGGCACGCGAACCTGGGTGGCGCCATGCCCGGTCTGGATGTTACCCGACGGGCGGCTCAGCACCTTGTCCAGGCGTTGCGCATCGGGCCTGCTGCGGTAGATACGGGGAAACGAAAGGATCGAGATGACCGCCGCGAACCGACCGATCGCGTTCATCGACCTCGCCGCCCAGCAGGCGCGCATCCGGCCGCGCATCGACGCGGCGATCGCGCGCGTGCTGGGCCACGGCCAGTACATCATGGGGCCGGAGATCGGTGAGCTCGAGCGGGCGCTGGCGCAGTTTTGCGGCGCCAGGCACGCGATCGCATGCGCGAGCGGCACCGACGCCCTGGCGCTGGCGCTCATGGCCTGGGGGGTGCGGCCGGGCGACGCGGTGCTGGTGCCGGGCTTCACCTTCGCCGCCACCGCCGAGGTGGTCGCCTGGCTGGGCGCTGTGCCGGTCTTCGTCGACGTGCGCCCCGACACCTTCAATCTCGATCCCGCAGGCCTTCCGGCCGGCCTCGCCGCGGCGCGCCGCGCCGGTCTCGAGCCGCGCGCGATCATCGCGGTCGACCTGTTCGGCCAGCCGGCGGACTACGCTACGATCGAGCCGTTCTGCCGCGAGCACGGCCTCCGGCTTCTGGCCGATGCCGCCCAGAGCTTCGGTGCCACCTGGCGGGGTCGCCGGGCCGGGGCCATCGGCGAGATCGCGGCCACCAGCTTCTTCCCGGCGAAGCCGCTCGGCTGCTACGGCGACGGCGGCGCGGTGTTCACGGGCGACGACGAGGTCGCGGCGATCGTCGAATCCCTGCGCATCCACGGCCAGGGCCGGGACAAATACGACAACGTGCGCATCGGCATGAACGGCCGCATGGACACGCTCCAGGCCGCGATTCTGCTCGAGAAGCTCGCGATCTTCCCGGACGAGATCGCGGCGCGGGACCGGATCGCGGCGCGGTATAGCGCGGCGCTCGCCGATGTGGTCGAGGTGCCGCGGGTGCTGGAGGGTGCCACCTCGGTCTGGGCGCAA
>CAZXYL010000125.1:0-2822 GCA_964644915.1 uncultured Geminicoccaceae bacterium | reverse complement strand
CCAGCTCGAGAACTTCAGCGCCTGGCACGACGTGCCGTTCGCGACCCAGGAGAACGGCTTTGCCGGGCTCGATGCCGAGCTCGTCTTCAACCAGGGCCCCGCAGTCGAGCACATCGCGAACATGGGCGAATGGCAGAAGAGTGGGGTGTTCGATTACGGCGGCCGGCGCAACACGCCGAACGCCAAGTTCACGAGCGGCGAGTGCGCCATGCTCACCGAATCCTCGGCGGGCCTCGCCGGCATCCGCGACACCGCCGAGTTCGAGTTCGGCGTCGGGACCCTGCCCTACTACCCGGACAAGGGGGAGGCGCCACAGAACACCATCATCGGCGGCGCATCGCTCTGGGTCCTGGCCGGGCACGAGCCGGAGGAGTACGAGGGCGTGGCCGAGTTCTTCAATTATCTCTCCTCGCCCGAGGTCCAGGCCGACTGGCATCAGTTCACGGGCTACCTGCCGATCACCACGGCGGCCTACGAGCTCACCCAGGAGCAGGGCTTCTACGAGGAGAACCCGGGCACCGACGTCTCGATCGAGCAGATGACCGGCAAGGAGCCGACCGAGAACTCCAAGGGCATCCGGCTGGGCAACTTCGTGCAGCTTCGTGACGTGATCGAGGAAGAGCTGGAGACCGTCTGGGCCGGGCAGTCGGGCGCGCAGGAGGCGCTCGATCGCGCGGTGGAGCGGGGCAACGAGCTGCTGCGCCGGTTCGAGCAGACGGCCCGGTAGGACGCCATGCGGACCGCCGCGCGGGGCGAGGAGCTCGCCCCCGCGCCTGCGGCCGCCGCGCCATCGACCCGTGCCGCGGCGGCGGGTACCGCGCCTCTGGCCGCGGCGGCGCCCGCCCCGCCCCAGGTGCTCGCGGACCGTCCCGCGGTCTTCAAGCACCGGCTCCTGCCTTGGCTGCTCGTGGCGCCCCAGCTCGCGATCACGCTGATCTTCTTCATCTGGCCCGCGAGCCAGGCGCTCTACCAGTCGGTGCTGCTCGAGGACCCTTTCGGCCTCGGCACCGAGTTCGTCGGGCTCGCCAACTTCCGGCTGCTGCTCTCGAACCCGCTCTATCTGCACTCGGTCTGGGTGACGCTCGTGTTCAGCGCCTCGGTCACGGTCCTGGCCCTCGGGCTGGCACTCTTCCTCGCGGTCATGGCGGATCGCGCGATCCGGGCCGCGACCACCTACAAGACCTTCCTGATCTGGCCCTATGCGGTGGCGCCGGCGATCGCGGGCGTTCTGTGGCTCTTCATGTTCAATCCGAGCGTGGGCGTGATCGCCTATCTGCTGCGCTCGGCCGGGTACAACTGGAACTACCTCCTCAATGGCGGCCAGGCGATGTTCCTGGTCGTGATCGCCGCCGCGTGGAAGCAGATCAGTTACAATTTCCTCTTCTTTCTCGCTGGCTTGCAGGCGATTCCGAAGTCGCTGATCGAAGCCGCAGCGATCGACGGCGCGGGCCCCGCCAAGCGCTTTTGGACCATCGTGTTCCCCCTCCTCGGCCCGACCGTCTTCTTCCTGATCGTGGTCAACATCGTCTACGCCTTCTTCGACACCTTCGGCATCATCCACGCGGTGACCGAGGGCGGGCCGGCGCGGGCCACCGAGACGCTGGTGTTCAAGGTATTCCGCGACGGCTTCATCGCCCTCGACCTCGGCGGGTCGGCGGCGCAGTCGGTGATCCTGATGCTGATCGTGGGCGCGCTCACCGTCGTCCAGTTCCGCTACATTGAGCGCCGGGTGCATTACGGCTGACGCGGATCCGCCTCGAAAACGCGCCCAAGGCCGAGGCCATTTGGCGCCACGCCGCCGCGTTTGCGCGCCACGACGCGCCATCGCGCCGCCCTGTCCGGATGGACACGTACCCGGGCGCGCCCCATAATGGCGCATTCGCGTCAAATGTCCGTCAGCAGGGGGAGAGAGCCGTGGTTGCGCGCAAGGCAGAAGCGGAGTGGCAGGGCGACCTGCCGTCGGGCCAGGGCCGGATCAGCCTCGGCAGCGGGGCGTGGAGCGGCGCCTATTCGTTCCGCTCCCGGTTCGAGAGCGGGGACGGGACCAATCCCGAGGAGCTGATCGGCGCGGCCCACGCCGGCTGCTTCTCGATGGCCCTGGCGCACGGCCTCGCGCAGGCCGGCCACAAGCCCGAGCGCGTGCACACCACCGCCGCGGTCCACCTCGACAAGCAGGACGGCGGCTTCGCGATCACCCGGGTTCACCTTACGACCGAGGCGCGGGTGCCGGGCATCGACGACAAGACCTTCCAGGAGCAGGCCAACGCCGCCAAGGCCAACTGCCCGGTCTCCAAGGCGCTCGGCGCGATCCAGATCGAGCTCGACGCCAGGCTGGTCTGAGCGGTGGTTGCAGGTCCGGCCGGTTGAGCGGCCGCCCTACGCCGATCCCGAACCGTCCGGACAGGCCGTAGGTCGCGCGACCGATACGGCCAGACCGGCCGACGGTGTCCTCGCGCCCGAGGTGGATCTGCGCCGCCAACGTCCAGGCCGGACGGGCGAGAGATGTTGCACGCGACGGGTCGCTCACCCTGACGCACCACGAGATCGGGTGCATGCTGGCCTCGCTCGCTTGTCTCCGGTGCGGCCGACCGGACCCGGCCCGCCGGCGCGCGCTCAAGGTCACGCCTGCCCGCGCGCTGTCAAGGCGGCAAGGGGGGCATAGGCGCGGGGCGCCACCCGCCGCCGACCTCGCGTGCTCGACGCCCCTATCCTTTCCAATCGGTCGTGAAGTCGAGCGCGTCGATGAGCTCGAAAAGCGTGCAGCAGTCGACCCCAAGATCGGCGCAGACGTCGGGAATCTTCCGATTCGCACCCTGTCGCCT
>CAZXYL010000124.1:0-4666 GCA_964644915.1 uncultured Geminicoccaceae bacterium | reverse complement strand
TTCGAGCAAGGGCACGGCGGCGCGCCGAGCTGGGGCTTTCGGGTCGGCGGCTTCGCCTATTCGCCGGACGTCGACCATCTGCCGCCAGCGGCCATGGCCGAGCTCGAAGGGGTCGCGGTCTGGATCGTCGACTGCCTGCGTGACCGGCCGCACCCGAGCCACGCGCATCTCGAGCGGACCCTCGCCTGGATCGCCGAGGTCAGACCGACGCGCGCCATCCTCACGCACAGGACCCACGAGCTCGACGAGGTCGCGCTGAAGGCGCGCCTGCCGGCGGGCGTCGAGCCGGGCTACGACGGCATGGTCCTGGAGCTGTAGCCTCCGCCCGCCGGCTCAGCGGTAGCGGAGGCTCAGCGGCTGCTCGAGGTAGGGGTGCACCGGCGGCTCGTCATCGTCCTCCGGGTCCGGGCCGATCTCGCCGCGCTCCAGGAGCAGGCCCATGCGCAGCACCACGCCCCAGAAGAAGTAGAAGGGGATGATGTTGTAGGGCTTCTCGAAGCCGTCCTCACCGATCGCCAGCACCCACATGCTGATGAAATAGACCATCAGCAGCAGCAGCCGGTTCTGGCCCTCGCGCCAGCCGATCTCCACGGTGTGGCGGAACGTACGGTGCCACGCGCGCACCATCAGCACCATCATGGCGACCCAGGCGAGGGCGCCGATGACGCCGGTGCGGGCAATCACCGAGATGTAGCTGTTGTGCGGCTCGCGCACGAGCACCCCGGTGTTGCCGTAGAATTCCGTGAGCGGCACGCCGTAGCCGAGCCCGAGCAGGAGGTGGTACGGGTTGGCCATCATCCGCGCGAAGATGTCCTGCCACCAGTCGAGCCGCTGCCCGACGCCTTCGGCCGCGGCGCACACGGCCTCCTGGCCGGGCGGGCAGTAGCCGAAGATCGCCATGAAATGCGCGATCAGGAAGTTGAAGTCGAACGAGGTGCCGAGCCGGCCCTGGAACTGCAGCCCGACCAGGGAGACGATCGCCAGGAGCAGTCCCGAGACGTAGACGAAGATGACAACGCTGCCCACGGTCGAGCGCCGGTACCAGACCAGGAAGGCAAACACCGCGATCAGGACCAGATACAGCGTGCGCGCCTGAAAGGTCGCGACGGCGAAGCCGATCATGAGCACCGCGACCACGTTCGGCAGCAGCCGGTTGCCGTAGTACAGCATCAGGTAGGTGGCGCTCATGATCATCAGGAACGGCATGGTCATCATGCTGCCGATGATCGCCACCTCGAACCCGTTCGCCCCCATGATGGTCGGGGACATCATCCAGATTTCCCACTGGAAGGGGTAGAGACAGCCGTAGGCGACCGCGACGACCAGGAATCTCGGCAGCCAGTGGAAGAACTTCTCGAGCGTGCTGGGGTGAGCGGCGAGCACGAAGCCCGCGAGCAGGAACAGCGATTCGATGACGTGCACGGCATCGCGCAACGCCCAGGTGCCGTACATGCTGAAATCCACCATCGCCCGGCCGAGCCCGAAGCCCCACCAGATGGCGAAGGGCAGCAGCCACACGACCTGGTTCAGGCGCCCGAGCGTGCGGGTGTAGCTGATCGTGAGCAGCGCCATGAAGAGCACGATCTCGCCGATCGGCAGCCCGCCGCCGGCAACCGGCGGGACGCGGATCTGCTGGAAGCCCCAGTTGAACAGCAGGTACCCGAAAACGGTCAGCAGCAGCACGGCGTTGCGGATCCGCTCGATTCGCGTCGGCCCCTCCAGCACCGGCTCCGGCATGGCGGCGTCATCCCGGCCCGGCCAATAGAGCCGCCCGCCGTGGATCACCACATCCGGCGCCATCGGTCGCGCTGAGTCGGTCCGGTTCATCGAAATCCCGCCAATCCCGGTAGAATGCCAGCTTGCCAAAGGTCCGCCGAGCTGACAAGGGTGGCCCAGAGCATACCCATCAAATGCCACCCGCCGGTACGTGGTTCCGACCGGCTGCGGCCGATATCGCCGGCCGGCGCTTCAGACGCTGCTCGATGTCCTCGTACACGCGGGCCACCTGCTTCGGCCAGAAGAACTGGCGCGCCCGGGCGCGCGCCCCGGCGCTGAGCTGCCGGCGCAGCTCGGGCGAACGACTCAGCTGCTCGATCGCACCCGCGAGGCCGCGCACGCAGTCCGCCTCAGTGTGGCCCGCAGTCGCTACGATGCGCCCGCAGCTCGGATCCACGATCTCGCCCGGCCCGCCCAGATCGAGGCAGATCACGGGCAGCCCGTGGGCCAGCGACTCCAGGACGGCGTTGCCGCTGGAATCGTGCAGGCTCGGGAAGATGAGCGCATCGTGCGCGGCGTACAGTTCGCCCATCCTGCCGTGGTCGATCCAGGCCAACCACTCGATCGCAGGCTCGATGCCGAGATCTTTAGCCAGTGTGCGCCAGGTCTGCTCGTCCGGGCCGCGGCCGAGCATGGTGAGCCGGACGTCGGCGCCGCGGGCGCGAGCGTCGGCGAGCGCGCGCAGCCCCAGGTGCATGCCCTTCCAATAGAGGAAGCGCCCGGCGTAGAGCAGGCGGAGCGGTTCGCCCGCGGCGCGGGGCGCGGGCGCAGGGCGCTCCTGGTCGAGGATGCCGACCTCCATCTGCACCGCGATCTTGTCGTGGAAGCGTCTGGGCAGGGCGTCGCGCGTCTGCTCGGTCTTGACGTAGATCACCAGGGAATCGGCGCAGGCCCGCAGCGTGATCGGGTCGAAGCGGATGAACCAGGTGTGCAGGTCGCGCACGAGATCCTGGACCCAGCCGCGCCACGGCAGGCCCTTGCGGATCGAGTACGGCGCCCGCTCGCCGCCGCCGAGCGGCCCCATGACCAGGGGATAGGGCAGCCGGCCCATCAACGTGGGGTGCCGGATGCCGCTGTAGGTGACGTGATGCACGAGATCGAACGGCTCGCCCCGGAACCGCGTCCGCGCGTAGCGGTAGGCCAGGATTTGCCAGACCAGATGGACCAGATGGGCGGTCAGGCTCTCGAAGCCGGCCCGCATCCCGGCGTTGCGGATCCGATCCAGCCAGACGGGCATGAAGTATTCGAAGCGCAGGGTCGGGGGCAGCCGGCCGCTCGCCAGCTCCGCCTCGATCGCATCGCGATCCTCGGTCTCGGTCAGCGCCGTCACCTCGTGGCCGAGCCTTGCGACCTCGACCGCCCAGTTCCAGCCGACGCCTTCCTCCGAGCCCAGGTTCGGCCCGCAGGAGTAGACGCTCAGAAGAACCTTCATCGCCGCCGCTAACCTCTGCCCGCCGTCTCGATCCTGGCGGTCGCCCCGGAGATCGTCCCCAAGGGCTCGCCCGCGTCGATGCGCTCGAGGATCTGAAGCTCGCGCTGCTGCATGCCGAGCGCGCGCTCCGCCACCGTATCGACCTCGGCGGGCTTCAGAACGAGCACGCCGCTCTCGTCGGCGAGCACCGCATCGCCCGGCTCGACCACGACCCCGCCGCACGAGACGGGCACGTTCAGAGCGCCGCCGAGCGCCAGGAGCTTGGTCGTGATCGGCGACGGGCCGCGGCACCACAGCGGCATGTCGCGCCGCCGCACCTCGGCGAGATCGGTGGCCATGCCGTCGATCGCGGCCCCGACCACGCCCGCCTTCTTCGCCGCGTAGGTCACGACGCCGCCCCAGCAGGCGTGGCGGGCATCGCCCGCGCGATCGATGACGAGGAAGTCGCCCGGGCGGACCAGGCCCAAAGCGTGGTGCAGGAGCGCCGAATCGGGTCCCGGGATGCGCAAGGTGACGGCCGTACCGGCGACGCGCCGGTCCGGCAGCACGGCCCGAAGATCCGGGTCCATGAAGCCGCAATGGCGGAAATGGCCGACGGTCGCGGTCTCGACCTCGGCCAGCCGCCCGAGCATGGCGGGCGCCAGCTGCGCCGGCATGGCGTTGATCACGAACATGGAGACTCCGATCCGTCCTCGATTCAGCCGGCTCAGGCCAGGACGTGGTGCGCGTGGACGGGAATGCTCTCGCGCACGCGGCGCAGATAGCCGAGATCCAGCGTGGCCGCGATGTGGCCCACCGTGTCCGGCGCCTGCGCGATCACATGGCCCCACGGGTTGACCACCATGGAGTGGCCGTAGCACTGCTTGCGCCCGCCATCGTGGCCGAACACCTGCCCCGGCGCCAGCACGTAGGTCTGCGTCTCGATCGCCCGCGCGCGCAGCAGCACCTCCCAGTGATCGCGCCCGGTCTGCAGGGTGAATGCGGCCGGGACGGCGATCAGGTCGGCACCGGCAGCGCGCAGGCGGCGGAAGAGCTCGGCAAAGCGGAGGTCGTAGCAGATCGTGCAGCCGACCGTGACCCCGTCGATCTCGTAGGTCACGACCTCCTCGCCGGGGCGGACCGTGTCCGACTCGCGATACGTCATGCCGTCCGGGGTCACGACGTCGAACAGATGGATCTTGCGGTAGACCGCGAGCTCCCGGCCGCTGCGGTCGAACACGACCGTGGTGTTGTGGACCTTGTCGCCTGCCGCCTCGAGCATGCTGCCGGCGTGCAGCACGATGCCGTGCCTGGCGGCGAGCTCCGCCATGGCCTCGTAGGCGGGCCCGCCCGGGATCCGCTCCGCGTTGGCCCGACGGCTCTCGGGGGTGCCGCCGATGTAGCTGAACAGCTCGGGCAGGACCACGAGATCGGGCCGCTCGGCCGCGACCGCCGCCTCGATCAGGCGCCTCGCCTCGC
>CAZXYL010000123.1:0-1754 GCA_964644915.1 uncultured Geminicoccaceae bacterium | reverse complement strand
CGGCGGCGTCTCGGACGACGTCCGCCTCACCACCCGCTACGACGAGGCCGACTTCACCTGGGCGCTGATGGCGATCCTGCACGAGACCGGCCACGCGCTCTACAACGCCGCCCTGCCGAGGGACTGGCGCCATCAGCCGGTGGGCGATGCGCGCAGCATGGCGGTGCACGAGAGCCAGTCGCTCCTGGTCGAGATGCAGATCTGTCGCTCGCCGGCCTTCTTCCGCTTCCTCGCCCCCCTCCTGCGCCAGACCTTCGGGAGGAACGATCCGGCGCTCTCGGCCGACAACCTGTACCGGCGCGCGATCCGGGTCGGGCGCGGCCTGATCCGGGTCGACGCGGACGAGGTCACCTACCCGCTGCACGTGATCCTGCGCTACCGCCTGGAGAAGGCGCTGATCGAGGGCGGGCTGGAGGTCGAGGACCTGCCGGAGGTCTGGAACCGCGGCATGGCCGAGCTGCTCGGGATCACGCCGACGAACGACCGGCTGGGCTGCCTGCAGGACATCCACTGGCCCACGGGCGCCTTCGGCTATTTCCCCTGCTACACGCTGGGCGCGCTGCTCGCGGCGCAGCTGTTCCAGGCCGCGACCAGCGCCGAGCCCGACATCATGCCGGGGGTCGAGCGGGGCGACTTCCATCCGCTGCTCGGCTGGCTGCGCGCCAACATCCACGAGCAGGGCAAGCGCTTCGAGACACAAGAGCTGATCCGCCGCGCCACCGGCCGCCCGCTCGGCCCCGAGGCGTTCCTCCAGCACCTCGAGACGCGCTATCTTCAAAGCTGAGCTTCGATAGCCGCTTTATCAATGATCGACCACACTTGCTCAATCTTTTCTCTCCGAAATTTATAGAATACATTCTCGGCAAAGGAGATTCTCTTCCCGTTTACATGGAGGCTAAGAAAATGCCCCCTCGGGGTACAGTCGAAGCGTAGCCGGCTCGCTATATGCGGCGGATCGGAAATCAGCAGCTGAGCCTCAAAATAAAGATCCGGAATTTCATGAAAATCTCTCTCCAGCATATTGCGATAACCTAATATCCCGACCCGCTGACCGTTGTAGTACACTTCATCATGAACGAACTGTTCTAGCTTCGGCCAGTCCTGCTTATTCAGACAGGCAATGTAGTCTCGATAGATGGCGGAGAGGTTAGTCTTAATCATGGCAATTGCCCCTATGCCCCTACAAGGTCCCTGCTGCAAAGTAGGACAAGGCTGTCCGTCCGGCTACACCGCCCTGGCGCGGTCAGCTTCGCGTCTGTGACGCTGCCGTCGCAGCGTAACGGCCAGGGCAGCAGCTCGCCAATCCGGGTGATCTTGTGGTCGGCGATCCGGCTCAGCACCTCGGCCGGGTCATCGGACAGCGCCTGGGTCTCGCCGCACATGGTTTGGTCATAGCCCAATGCCGCGATGCAGAGAATTCCTTGGGTCGTATAACCCTCTGAAACCACTTGAAAAAATCAGCCCGCCCATGTGGCGGTGTCTGAGCCGAAGCAAAAACACGTGAAGGCTTCGCGCTTGCCGGGCGGCCCGTGATCGCCTAACCAGGGCCGGCGCTGATCAGCCGGGAGAAGCAGGCATCATCCGCTACGTCAGCACCCGGGGCGGGGTCGGCCCCTGCGGCTTCGAGGACGTCCTGTTCGCCGGGCTCGCGGCCGATGGCGGGCTGTTCGTGCCCGAGACCTGGCCGCGCCTCGACCGCGACGAGCTCGAGGCGTTGCAGGGCGCGTCCTACCAGGAGGTCGCGGCCGTGGTGC
>CAZXYL010000122.1:0-7614 GCA_964644915.1 uncultured Geminicoccaceae bacterium | reverse complement strand
CGGGATCGTGCGTGACGCCATCGAATTCACCAACCTCTTCAGTGCATAAAGCGGAACAAGCCCCGCGCCGACCGGACCCACGCAGTATGGCAGACGAGCGCCCTTGTCATCACATCTCTTCTTAAATTTCGATGAGAGTTCCGGACGGAAAAGGCGGTGGGGCAAAGAGTCGCCGAGGTGATCTGCACAGGCGCCGACCGGCGCCCGGACCGGGCTCCGCTCGGGCAGGCGGTACCGGTGCACCGGCTCCTGGTCATCTTCAACCCCGCCGCCGGCCGGCGCCGCCAGCGGCTCGCGGCGGTGCTGGCGGCGCTGCGCGCGCGCGGCTGCGCGATCGATGTCATGGAGACCACCGCGGCGGGGGATGCCGAGCGCTGGGCCGCGCACGCCGACCCGGCGCGGTTCGACCGCCTGGTGGTCGCGGGCGGCGACGGCACCGTGAACGAGGTGGTCAACGGCCTCGCGGGCTCGAGCCTGCCGCTCGCGATCGTGCCGCTCGGTACCGCCAACGTGCTCGCGGCCGAGACCGGCCTGCGCACGGATCCGGAGAGCGTCGCGCGCGCCATCGTCGAAGGCGTGCCGCGCCCGGTGAGCCTGGGCCTGGTCAACGGCCGCCGCTTCCTGCTCATGGCCGGGGTCGGCTTCGATGCGCATGTGGTGCGCGACGTCACCGTCCCGCTCAAGCGCCGGCTCGGCAAGGGCGCCTACGTCTGGGCCGTGGTCCGCCAGCTGCTCGCGTTCGGCTTCCCGCGCTATCGGGTGACCATCGACGGCACAAAATGGCAGGCGGCATCGGTCGTGATCGCGAACGGCCGGTACTACGCCGGCCGGTTCGTCTGCGCGCCTGGAGGCCGGCTGGAGACGCCGGAACTCGAGGTCTGTCTGTTCCTGCGCAGCGGCCGGCGCGCGGTCGTGCTCTATGCGCTGGCGCTGTTCACCGGGATGCTGCCGAAACTGAGGAGCTATCGCGTGATCCCGGCGCGGCGCATCGAGATCGCGGGCCCGCCGGGCGATCCCGTGCAGGGCGACGGCGACATCGTCGGCCACCTGGATGCCGAGATCGAGGTCCTGCCCGCCGCCCTCGAGCTGGTGTTCCCGCCGGAGCGCTAGGCCCGACGGCGCCGCGACCGTTCGGGCCGCGACGCCGCTCGCAGCCCGGTGCTCACTCGACCGGGGTCAGCTCGTGATACCAGTTCTGGTAGTCGGGCGGGGCGTAGGTGTCGGTGCCGTAGGTCTGGCCCTGATTGTCGACCCAGTAGTGGTTCGAGCCGTTCGGCAGGGTGTAGCCATAGCCGTTGGGGTCGACGTAGTCGCTCTGGCCGAGGATCGCCTGCTGGCTGTAGCGGCCCACGGCATCCGATGCCGCCTGCGAGTTCTGGTGCCAGGACTGGTTGTAGGCGTCGTACGCCTGGCTCGTCGCCTGGTTCGCCTGCGAGAGGGTCTGGGCGTTGAAGCCGGAATAGATCGGGGTCGAGTAGTCGCCGGTCGCCTGCCGGTGCGCCTGGACGTTGTCATACCACTGCTGCGCGTAGGCGGCTGCCTGCTGCGCCATCATCTGATCGAACATCAGATTCTGCATCATCAGGCCGCTCAGGTCCATGTCTTGCGCCTTGGCCGCGCCGCCGAGCGTCGCCAGGACCAGGGCGGCCGCCGCGATCGTCGTCTTCGAGCTGGTCATCGTCGTCTCCTTCGTCTCGCCGGCCGGGCCGGCTGTTTGATCGTGACGACATCCTGCCGGCCCAAAGCGCCGTGTTCTGTGATCGCGATCACGTGGCGCGATCGATGCGGGCGCGCGCGGGGCACGCTCTGCGCCCGCTCTGGTCAAGGCGCGCGGATCGCGGCAATATCCCGCAGGAGGCGGACCCCCGCTGGTCGGCGCTGGCTGCGGGGCAGGCGAATGGAGGCGAGATGGCGGTCCTGGAGCTCAGGAACATCGCCAAGCATTTCGGCGCGATCGAGGCCTTGAAGGGGGTCGATCTCGACCTCGAGCAGGGCGAGGTCTTAGGCCTGATGGGCGACAACGGCGCCGGCAAGTCGACGCTGGTCAAGATCATCGCCGGCAACTTCCCCGCGTCCGAGGGCACGATCCGGCTCGACGGCCGCGAGTGCCACTTCCACAAGCCGGTCGATGCGCGCGAGGCGGGGATCGAGATCGTCTACCAGGACCTGGCGCTCTGCGACAACCTGACCGCGGCCGCCAACGTCTTCCTCGCACGCGAGCTGAAGCGCAAGATGGGCTTCGTGAGCGTGCTCGACTACGGCGCCATGTACGTGCGCGCGGCCGAGCTGTTCGCCGAGCTCAAGTCCGAGACCCGGCCGCGGGATCTGGTCAAGCAGATGTCGGGCGGCCAGCGCCAGGCGGTGGCGATCGCGCGCACGCGCCTGTCGGACTCCAAGATCGTGCTCATGGACGAGCCGACGGCCGCGATCAGCGTGCGCCAGGTCGCCGAGGTGCTCGATCTGATCCGCCGGCTGCGCGACCAGAGGGTGGCGATCATCCTGATCAGCCACCGCATGCCGGACGTGTTTGCGGTGTGCGATCACGTCGCCGTGCTGCGCCGCGGCCGCAAGGTCGCCGAGAAGCCGATCGCCGACACCTCGCCCGAGGAGGTCACGGGCCTGATCACCGGCGCGATCCACACAGCCTAGCCGCCCAGAATCGGCAGGGAGAGCGTCATGAGCCAGCAAGCATCGTTCGACGAGATCGCGCTGCAGCGCGAGCGCAACCTGCTGCAGGCGCTGATCAGCAGCCAGGCGTTCTGGGTCACGGTCGCGGTGCTGGCGATCGCGGCCGTGATGGTGACGATCTCGGATGCCTTCGCGCGCCCGCAGAACCTCTTCAACATCACCCGCAACTTCGCCTTCTTCGGGATCATGGCGCTCGGCATGACGGTGGTGATCATCACCGCCGGCATCGACCTCTCGGTCGGCTCGGTGATGGGCCTGGTGGGCATCGTCACCGGCCTGATCATGGCCAGCGGCTACCCGATCTGGGTCGGCATCCCGGCCGGGCTCCTGGTGGCACTCGGGGTCGGCTTCATCAACGGCGCGCTCATCGCTTACATGAGGCTCTCGCCGTTCGTCGTCACGCTCGGCATGCTCTCGATCGCGCGCTCGATGGCGCTGGTGGTCTCCAACAACAAGATGTTCTGGCAGTTCGGCCCCGACCACGACAAGCTGCTCGCGCTCGGCGGCGGCCAGACCTTCGGCATCGCCAATCCGGTCCTGATCCTGGTGGCACTCACCTTCGTGTTCGGCTTCGTGCTCAACTACACCCAGTGGGGCCGCCACGTGTACGCCATCGGCGGCAACGAGCAGGCGGCGCGGCTCACCGGCATCCCGGTCGACCGGATCAAGGTCTCGGTCTACATGCTCTCCAGCCTCATGGCCGGCGTCGCCGCGATCCTGATGATCGGCTGGCTGGGCTCGGTGACCAACGCGCTCGGGCTCACCTACGAGCTGCAGGTGATCGCGTCCGCCGTGATCGGCGGCGCGAACCTGATGGGCGGGGTCGGCACCGCATATGGCGCCTTCGTCGGCGCGGCGCTGATCGAGGTGATCCGCAACAGCCTCCTGCTCGCCGGCGTCGATCCTTACTGGCAGGGCACCTTCGTCGGCCTGTTCATCATCCTGGCCGTAACGCTCGAGCGGATCCGCGGGCGCAGCTCGGCCTGAGCCGGGGTGCGCAGGCCGCGGGCATCCCTGGTGGCGCGAGTGCCGCGGGAGATCGATTGACGGCGCCGGAACTTGCTGGCAACCCTATGCCTCAAGCCCGGACCTGGGCTCGACAGACAAGGGAGGTTTGACCAATGAAGAAGCTGTCATTGCTCATGGCGGGCGCGGCGTTCCTGGCCGTACCTGCGCTGGCCGGCGCCGCGGACTATACCTTCGCGCTGGTGCCCAAGGCCATGAACAACCCGTTCTTCGATCTCGCCCGCGACGGCTGCAAGAAGGCCGAGGAGGAATCCGGCGGCGAGATCGAATGCCTCTACATCGGCCCCTCGGAGCACACCGAGGCCGAGCAGGTGCAGATCGTGCAGGATCTGATCAGCCGCGGCGTCGACGGCATCGCGGTCTCGCCGTCCAACGCGCCGGCGATCGCGACCGCGCTCCGGGCGGCCAAGGACGCCGGCATTCCGACCATGACCTGGGATGCCGACCTGCTCGAGGAGCATGCCGACCTGCGCGCGACCTTCGTCGGGACCAAGAACTACGACATCGGCGTCAACCTCGCCAAGATCATCCAGGAGATCAAGCCGGAGGGCGGCTCGATCTGCCTGCAGACCGGTGGTGCTGCGGCCGACAACCACAACCAGCGCCTCCAGGGTATTCGCGACACGCTCTCCGGCGAGGACAGCGATTCGCCCCCGGGCGAGCGCCTCGCCGGCCAGAACGGCTGGACCGAGGTCGACGGCTGCCCGCTGATCACGGACGACGACGGCGCGCGGGCGGTGCAGCAGCTGGCCGACATCCTGGGCCGCTACACCGACCTCGACGCCTTCATTTCCACAGGCGCCTTTACCCAGTGGTCGGACAATGCCTATCGCCAGGTGGTCGAGCAGTACCGTGACCGCCTCGAAAGCCAGGAGCTGGCGCTCGCGGTGGCCGACACCCTGCCGATGCAGATGGACCAGCTCAAGGACGGTCTCTCGCACGGCCAGGTCGGCCAGCGTCCCTTCGACATGGGCTACCAGTCCATGTTCATCATGAAGGATCTGGTCGAGGGCAAGGAGGTCGAGGACCCGATCTACACCGGCCTCGACGTCTGCACCCAGGACAACGCCGAGGACTGCCTGCAGTCCGGCAGCTGAGCCAGACGCAAACCGTTGGGAACTGCCTCCGGGGCCGGCTCCGGAGGCAGTTTCCGTTCCTGGGGGGACTCATGGCGGAAGACGACCTCCTCGAGCTGCGCGCGGACTCCTTGGAGCTCGGGCTCTGCCCGCGTCTCGGCGGCGCGATCGCGAAGTTCCGCTTTCGGAGCCGGGACCTCATGCGCCCGGCGGGGGCGGCGCTGGTCCGGGAGGGCGAGATGCGCGAGGCGAGCTGCTTCCCGCTGGTGCCGTTCTCGGGCCGCATCGCCGATGCACGCTTCCGGTTTCAGGGGCAGGAGTACCGGCTCGAGCCGAATTTCCCGCCCGAGCCGCACGCGATCCACGGCCAGGGCTGGCAGAATCCCTGGAAGGTCGCGCACGCGGGCGAGCACTTCGCGGAGCTGCGGTTCGAGCACGCGGCCGCCGGCACGCCCTTGCACTATGAAGCTACGCAGCGCTTCGCTCTGACCGATGACGCGCTCGAGGTCGAGATCGGCCTGACCAACACAGGCAAGGAGGCGATGCCCGCCGGCATCGGTCTGCACCCCTACTTCATCCGCACCGCCGGCGTGAGCCTGCGGGCACGGCTCGAGCACGTCTGGCTCAACGACGAGCGCAATATTCCTCGCGAGCGGGTGCCGCTGCCCGAGACCTGGGACTTCTCGAAGTCGCCCAAGGTCGCGGGGCTCGAGCTCGACAACGTCTTCGGGGGCTGGGACGGCAGGGCGACCATGATCTGGCCGGAGACCGCGCTGAAGCTCACGATCGAGGCGGAGCCCGTTTTCGGCCACTTGGTGATCTACGTGCCGCCCGGCCGGGACTTCTTCTGCGTCGAGCCGGTCAGCAACGCCAACAACGGCTTCAACCTTTTCGAAGAGAGCGTCGAGGGCACCGGCGTGCGCGTGCTGGAGCCGGGCGAGGAGCTGAGGGGCAAGATCATCTTCCGGGTCGGCTGATGGCCCTGGATCACCCTGGCGCATCCCGGCCGAGTGCCTTGTGGGTCAGGCTCGCGAGGCTCGCGCGCTGGCGGCCGTCGGCATCGAAGCTCGCCGGGTCGAGCCAGCGCTCGAACGCCGCCCTGAGCGCCGGCCACTCGCGGTCGATGATCGAGAACCAGGCCGTGTCACGGTTGCGGCCCTTGTACATCGTGGCCTGCCGGAAGATGCCCTCGAAGGTGAAGCCGAGCCGGGCGGCGGCGCGGCAGGAGGCGGCGTTCAGCGCATCGCACTTCCACTCGTAGCGGCGGTAGCCGAGCTCGTCGAAGACGCGGCGCATCATCAGATACATGGCCTCGGTCGCCGCCGGCGTGCGCTGCAGGCGAGGCCCCCAGGCGATGTGCCCGACCTCGATCACGCCCACCGCCGGCTCGATCCGCAGGTAGCTCGCCACGCCCGCCGCGCGCCCGTCGCGCAGGTCGATTGCGGCCTGGAACAGCGGGTCGTCGCCCCGGCAGGTCGTCTCCATCCAGGCGCGGTAATCGCCGCCCGTCTCGAATGGGCCGTAGGGCAGATAGGTCCACATCCGGCCCGCCTCGTCCTCGCGATTCGCCGCGAACAGCTCGGCCGCGTGGCGCTCGGGATCGAGCGGCTCGATGCGGCAGAAGCGGCCTTCCATGACGGTGCGCGGCGGCCGCACTCGCGTCGACCAGCCGGGCACCGGGTATCCGATCGGCTGGCCGAGATTGTTCTCGTGCTCGCGCATCGAGCTGGCCGTCCCTTGTGCGGTTCCGTCGACCTGCATCGCGGCACGCCGCATCGCAGCTGTCAATCCCGGCTCCGTCGGCGGCCCCCCTTGCGGCGGAACTTGCGAGCGACTACGCCGTCTGATACCGAAGCTGTCATCGAAGCATCAAACCGGCCGAGGAGCCACGCCGCCCCATATGAGCCCGGTCGCGAGCGGCGGCATCGCGGGCAGCACGATGGCTGGCATCGGCCTCACGGTGCTCGCCTACTTCGTCTTTTCGTCTCATGATGCCGTGATCAAGTGGCTCGTGACCGCCACCACGGTCTGGCAGATCCTCTTCATCCGCAGCGCCATCATCCTGGCGCTCTGCATGGCGATCGGCCGGGGCCAGCTCCTGGCTCGGGCTCTCGCGACGCCGCTCAAGACGGCGCTCGTGCTCCGGGGGGTCGTCCTGCTGGCGGCCTGGCTCTGCTACTACACGGCCGCCCGGGACCTGCAGCTGGCCGAGCTGACCACGCTCTACTTCGCGGCCCCGATCCTGGTCGTGGTGCTCGCCATTCCGCTCCTCGGCGAACGGGTCACCGCCTGGCGCTGGGCAGGGGTCGCGATCGGCTTCGTGGGCGTTGTCGTGGCGGCAAATCCGGTCGGCCTCGGCCTGTCTCTGCCCACGCTGCTGGTGCTCGCCGCCGCCCTGCTCTGGGCGTTCGCCCTGGTCCTGGTGCGCAGGATCGCGCTGCGCGAGGCGACGCTGGTCCAGATGCTCTACGGCAACGGCTTCTTTCTGGTCGCGACCGGCCTCGTCCTGGCCTTCGTCTGGCGGACTCCCGACTGGGCGGAGCTCGGCCTCATGCTGGCCGTGGGCCTGCTCGGCGCGCTCGGCCAGTTCACGCTCATCGAGGGCATGCGCCGCGCCCCGGCCTCGGTGCTCGCGAGCTTCGAGTACACGGCCCTGCTCTGGGCGTTTCTGCTGGGCTTCGCCGTCTGGGGCGACGTGCCCCGGCTCGCGGTCTTCGCCGGTGCCGCGCTGATCCTGGCGGGCGGCCTCCTGGTGGTGGTCACCGAGCGGCGCGCGGCCCGGCTGCTCTCCGCGCCCGCGAAATCCGACGCCGCGGTCGCCTGA
>CAZXYL010000121.1:0-4950 GCA_964644915.1 uncultured Geminicoccaceae bacterium | reverse complement strand
TCCCGATCCGATGGATCCGCCGTCTGGCTGCCGCTTCAGGACGCGCTGCTGGCGGGCGAGCGAACGTTGCGCGCGCGAGGAGCCGCCCCTGGTGGCGCGGTCGTCACCGACCCATCGCAGCGCCTGTCATCATCCGATCCTCGAGCCCGTCGCCGCAGCCTCTGCCTCGGGCGGCCCTGAAACGGCAGGATCGCCCGGGCCTGGGTTCCATTCCTCACATTCCTGACCGCGGCGCGCCCCACAGTCGCGGCGGCCGCCGAGCGCTGGCTGTGCAGCGCGCAGGCGCGCGGGCTCGAGCGCTCGACCCTGGATGGCTACCGCCAGCACGTGTCCCACATCATCCTGCCGCAGCTCGGCGGCGCGAAGCACCGGATGGGCCACTCGACGATCCTGCTCACCTGCGACCTCTCATCCCCGAGACGGCGGACGACGGGGCCCGGGCCGATGCCGCCGAGCGGGCGCCGCCGGCTTGAATCCTTGCGACATGACTGCGACAAGCGGCCTCTGGCACCGCAGAAATCCTGCCGAACGCACCCGTTTTGATCCGGGGTCGGGGGTCGAATCCCTCCGGGCGCGCCAGCTGGTTACAGCTCGCGCGGGGCGGCGGGGTCGAGCAGGTCCGGTCCGGCGGCGACGCGATCGGCCTCGGCCTGGCGCTCGACGACATCGCGGCGACCGATGTCGGCCGGCGCCTGCGGCTCGGCGGCGGCTGCCGGCGGCGCCTCCTCGGGCCGGCGCTCCTCACGGCGCAGACGCACGGTATAGGCGGGCTCGGGCAGGCTGATCCCGGCCGCGTCCAGCGCCTCCTTGACCCGCCGAATCGCCTCGCTCCTCACCTTGAGGAAGTCGACCGCAGTCTGGTCCACCCAGCCCATGTAGGTGATCGCCACGCTGGAGTCGCCGAGCTCGCGCACGAAGGCCTGCGGCGGCGGTTCGGCGAGCACCCCCGGCGTGCCCCGCAGCGTCTCGATGCCCAGACGCTGGGCTGCGGCCAGATCCTCGCCCGTGCCGACGCCCGCGGCGAGATCGAAGCGGCGCAGGGGATTGCGCGTGTAGTTGACGATCACGCCCTTATAGACCCTGGCGTTCGGGATCCGGACGTGGTTGCCCTCGAGCGTGAGCAGCACGGTCGCGCGCGAGGTCAGGCGCACGACGTGGCCCTCGTGCTCCTCGATGCACACCAGATCGTTGGGCGCGAACGGCTGGCGCAGGCTGAGCAGGAGGCTCGCGATCGCGTTCTCCGCGAGATCCCGGAAGGCGAAGCCGAGGACCAGGCCGAACAGCCCGGCCGTGCCGAGCAGCGCCGCGACCAGCGCCGTCGCCTCCAGGAGCTCCAGCGCGATCAGAGCGCCCGCGAGCAGGATCGCGACACGCACGATCTGCCGCGCCGCCTGGCGCAGGAACGCGTTGTCGATGCGCCGGTACGGCCAGCGCAGGCCGGCCAGGAACCCGCCCGCGTACCAGAACAGCACGATGATCGCGCCGCCGACCGCGAGCAGCGGCAGTAGCGCTACGAGATCGATGGCACGCTGGCGCAGTCGGTCGAGCGTCGTGTCCAGCCTTCGGCCGAGGTCCTGGATCAGGCGAAGCTCGTTCTCGACCAGGGCCACCCCTTCGATCTGACGCGCCAGCTGACCCGCGAGCTCGCGCGCGGCGGCCGAGGGCACCTCGCCCGTGAGCCGCACCACGCCGGCGGTGACGGTGACGCCCACGCCCTCGAGCGCCTCCACGCCCTGGAAGATCGCGCGCAGTCGCTCGGCGATGGCGCGATCCTGCGCGAGGTCGAGCTCGGCCGGGATTTCGCGCTCGGTGGCGCCCTCGGCGGGCGCGGCGGGTGGCTCGATCTCCTGCGCCGTCGGCAGGCCGAGCTCCTGCGCCGGCGCCGTCGCCACGGCAGCAAGGCTCAGGCCGAGTGCCAGCGCGATCGGGCCAAACTGCGCCACGTGCGCGCGAAGGCGGACCGACAAGGGTAGCGGATCGGCTGGCGGGCGCCCTCGCGCGGTGCGACGGCGCCAGGTGCGCAGAAAGACGGGGAAACCCAGAGGCGAGCGGCCGACAGCCGGTGGCTCAGATGATGCCGAAGAGGAGAAGGAGAAGAACGATGCCGGCAGGGATCCCGAGCAGCCAGAGAAGCAATCCGCGGGCCATCTCAGCCTCCTTCGCATTGGCGCCTTCGAACCGGCAAACGTCCTCGGGATGGGCTGGTTCCGCAGCCCCGACCCGGAGCGCGGCCGGGGGCGGCGCAGAGACGAGACGGGCCGCCCGGAGGCGGCCCGCGTCGTTCACAGAGCGTGCAGGCGGGTCAGTCGCGGGCGACGCAGAGGGCGATGCCCATGCCGCCGCCGATGCAAAGGGTGGCCAGACCCTTCTTGGCGTCGCGCTTGATCATCTCGTGCAGGAGAGTGACCAGGACCCGGGCGCCCGAGGCGCCGATCGGGTGGCCGAGCGCGATGGCGCCGCCGTTGACGTTGACCTTGTCGGTGTCCCAGCCGAGGTCCTTGTTGACCGCGCAGGCCTGGGCCGCGAAGGCCTCGTTGGCCTCGACCAGGTCGAGGTCGGAAGCCTTCCAGCCGGCGAGCTCCAGCGCTCTGCGCGAGGCCGGGATCGGGCCCGACCCCATGATCGAGGGATCGACGCCCGCGTGCGCCCAGGAGACGATGCGCGCGAGCGGCCGGACGCCGCGACGGGAGGCCTCGGCATCGCTCATCAGCACGAGCGCGGCCGCACCGTCGTTGATGCCGGAGGCGTTGCCGGCGGTGACCGTGCCGTCCTTGCTGAAGGCCGGGCGCAGCTTGGCCAGGGCGTCGGCGGTGGCGCCGAAGCGCGGGAACTCGTCGGTGTCGACCACGGTATCGCCCTTGCGGCCCTTGACCGTGACCGGCACGATCTCGTCCTTGAAGCGGCCGGACTTGATCGCCGCTTCCGCCTTGTTCTGCGAGCGGGCCGCGAACTGGTCCTGCTGCTCCCTGGTGATCTGCCACTTCTCGGCGACGTTCTCGGCCGTGGTGCCCATGTGATAGCCGTGGAAGGCGTCCATGAGGCCGTCCTTGAGCATGGTGTCGACGAACTCGACCGAGCCCATCTTGGCGCCGGGGCGCAGGTGCGCCGCGTGCGGTGCCTGGCTCATGCTCTCCTGGCCGCCCGCGACCACGATCTGGCTGTCGCCCTGCCGGATCGCCTGGAAGCCCAGCGCCACCGCGCGCAGGCCGGAGCCGCAGAGCTGGTTGACGCTCCAGGCCGGCACCTCGACCGGGATGCCGGCGTTGACCGAGGCCTGCCGGGCCGGGTTCTGGCCCTGGCCGGCGGTGAGGATCTGGCCGAGCACGACCTCGGAGACCTCGCCCGGCTCGACGCCGCTGCGCTCGAGCGCGGCCTGGATCGCGATCTGACCGAGATGGTGGGCCGGGAGGGTGGCGAAGGCGCCGTTGAAGCTGCCGATCGGCGTGCGCGCGGCACCGGCAATGACGATGTCAGACATTGCAACTCCCCAGGCTGAATGAGTCCGCGTCCTGCTCTCGGGGCGCCCGTCGATGCGCAGCGCGCACGCGCCGACCTCAACCGGCACTAGGGGCGTGACCTCCGAGGTGTCCACATATAGGCACGGAACGCCGCCGCCACCAAGGTTATTTCTGCAACGCAGCAATCCGGCCGAGCCAGGCGGCAAGAGGTGCCCACAGGTCGCGCTCGGCGCGGGCGCCGACCACCATGGCGATGTGCCCGCCCGCGGGGCGCAGCACCTCGGCGCAAGGCAGCGCCCGGGCCAGGCGCTCCGCCGACTTCGGCGGCACGATCCGATCGCGCGCCGGGATCGCGACCAGGCAAGGCAGCTCGAGCGCTTCCGGGCGGACCGGCGCGCCCGCAACCTCCCAGGTGCCTGTGCCGGGGCGGTTCTGCCCGTACCAGCCGTCGAGGCATTCGCGCGCGATCTCGGGCGGCAGCGGCACGCCGTCGTTCAGCCAGTCCTCGACCGCGACGAAGGTGAGGGCGGCGCGCGAGCTCGGATCGAGCGCGGCGAAGCGGGCGAACTTGCGCGGCACCTGGAGCGGATCGAGGCTCGCGAACAGCGCCTGGATGGCGTCGACCGGCAGCCCGCCCAGCAGGCCCGCGAGCGCGCTGCCGGGCCTGGCCAGCACGGCGTCGAACGCCTCGGGCTCGAGGCCGTCGGCGTGGAAGTCCCAAGGCGTGGCGAGCAGCGCGAGACCGGCCACCGCATCCGCCTGCCGGGCGGCGAGCGCCAGTGCCAAAAGGCCGCCCATACAATAGCCGAGCAGCAGCGGTCGCGGCGCGTTCTGGCGCCGCAGCCAGGCGAGAGCGCCGCCCAGACGCGCCACGATGGCATCGGACAGCGTCAGGCGGCGCTCCCTGGGCCCCGGCTCGCCCCAGTCGAACAGCAGGACGCGGAATCCGGCCCCGCTCAGATGCCGGAGCAGGCTCCGGTCGGGCAGAAGGTCCAGGATGTAGGCGCGGTTGATCAGCGAGGGCACGACCAGCAGCGGCATGCCGCCGTCCGGGCCATAGTCGAGCACCCGCCCCGAGCCGCAGGACCAGACCACGCGCGCGCTCTCCGGCCCGCGGCGGTAGGGGTGCCGCCAGTAGGCCTGCAGGCCTTGAAAGAAGCTGCGCAGCTCCAGCTGTGAGGCCGGGTCGGCCGCCGGGCCCGCCCAGGCGAGACGCGCGTTGGCCAGATGGAGCGCCAGTGGCCGCGGCCCGACACGCGGGCGGGACGAGGGCTGGGGGAGCGGGATCGGCAGCACTCCGTCTCTGGCGCGCGAAGCGCGGGCGCAACGCAATCTTAACAGCGGGCGCGCCAGTGTCGCCCTGCCCGTCGCCCCAGGTCAGAGCCGATGCCATGCCGCCGCGCGTGCCCCCTGCCGCCGCCACCGCCGAGCGAGGCGACCGCCTCGGCTGGCTGCTCCTGATCCCGCTCGGCTGCCTGATCCTGGGCCAGGC
>CAZXYL010000120.1:0-2330 GCA_964644915.1 uncultured Geminicoccaceae bacterium | reverse complement strand
CGCCGGAAAGCCCGCCGGTGGCGCCGCTGGCCGAGCTGCTGCACGAGCTCGACGAGGACCGCAGCGAGCGGTGATCTATCTCGACACCTCGGTGCTGCTCGCGCAGCTTCTGGCCGAGGACCGCAAGCCGCCGGTCGGGCTGTGGCAACAGCCCCTCCTTGCCAGCCGCCTGCTCGAGTACGAGGTCTGGTGCCGGCTGCACGCGCGCAACCTCGTGGCAAGCCACGGCGAGGCGGCACGACAGCTCCTGGGGCGCATCTCGTTTCTCGAGCTGTCGCCCGTGGTTCTCGGCCGCGCCCTGGAGCCGTTCCCCGCGCCCGTGCGCACCCTTGACGCACTGCACCTGGCCTCCATCGACTTCCTGCGCGGCCGCCGGCTGGACGTCCGTCTCGCGACCTATGATGCTCGCATGAGCACCGTCGCGACCGCCATGGCGATCCCGCTCTTCGCCCTGCCCTGAGGGCGGGTCGGAACGGCCGGATAGGCACCGTCACCGGACGGGTGCCGTCTGGTGCTCGGGCGCGGCCGGCTCGCCGCTGGTCGCATCGGAATACATGGCCGTGGTGGTGGGCGTGGCCCGGGGCGCCATGGCGACGAAGGCGCCCTGCTCCTCGAGCGGCTTCGCCGGGCGCTGGGTCATCCGCCAGAGCGCGAAGCCGCCGAGCACCGCGTGCAGGATCGCGATCCACCAGAAAAGCCCGTTCGGGCCCACGAGCTCCATGGCGAGCGAGGCGCTCACCGGCCCGAAGCTCGCGCCGATCCCGGCGACCAGCATCAAGGTGCCGCTCGCCTCGACGATCTGGCGGTGCTCCAGGAAGTCGTTGGTGTGCGCGACCGAGAGCGAGTACATCGGGATCATGGCGCCGCCCAGCAGCGCGATCGCGAGCAGGAGCCCGACCTCCGACCAGCCGGCCATGAGGCTCGCGACCAGTGCTGCGAGCGCGGCGAGAAAGGCGGTCGCGGTGATGACGCGGCGCCGGTCGAAGCGGTCCGAAAGCCGCCCGATCGGGAACTGCAGGACCACGCCGCCGAGCAGCGTCAGGCCCATGAAGGTGGAGATCTCGCGCACCGAGAGCCCGAGCGTCGCCCCGTAGACCGGCCCCATGCCGAAGAAGGCGCCATACGCCATCACGGCCGTGACGACGCCGACAAGGCCCAGCGGCGAGATGCGGTAGAGTTCGCGGATGCCGACATGCGCGTGCGCCTCGAACGGCGGCGCCTTGACCTCCGCGAGCAGGATCGGGATCAATGCCAGCGAGACCAGGATCGACACCAGGATGAACAGCTCGGTGCCGCCCGGGTCGGCGGCGTTGAGCAGCGCCTGGCCCAGCGCCAGGCCGCCGGTGCTCGCCACCATGTAGACCGAGAGCATCTGGCCCCGGGTCTGGTTGCTCGACTGCTCGTTCAGCCAGCTCTCCGCGACCACGAACAGGCCCGCGTAGCAAAAGCCGGTGACGAGGCGGATCGCGACCCAGGTGGCGGGGTTGACGAGCAGCGCGTGGATCAGGATGGCCGTCGAGGCGAGCGAGGCCAGGGCGGCGAACACCCGCACGTGGCCGACCCGGGCGACCAGCCTGGGCGCGAGCGTCGAGCCGGCGAGGAAACCCGCGTAGTAGCCCGACATCAGGATGCCGGTGACGACGGTCGGGAAGCCCTCGAGCTGGGCGCGCACGCCGAGCAGCGTGCCTTGCAGCCCGTTGCCGATCTGGAGCAGGGCCACGCCCAGGAGCAGGGCCCAGGCCGCGGCGATCGCCGCCCTCATGGGCGACACGCGCCGGACGGAGGTGATGACATGCGCGGCCCCGGTGCTATCTCACAGGCGCGGGCACGAGATTGCGGGTGGAACGCCTCCAAGGACGCCGCTAGGGTTAAAGCGAACGGCCCGGTTCCACAAGCTCGAGCGGGATGACGGCAGAGGTGGCGCAAAGCATCGAGACCCCCTCGGGCAAGGGCGCGCGCGACGAGAACTTCCAGGTCGGATCGTTCCTGCTGCCGGCCCGGCTGCGCCCGCACGTGCTGGCGTTCTATGCCTTCGTGCGCGCCGCGGACGACATCGCCGACAATCCGGCACTCGCGCCCGAGGACAAGCTCCTGCGCCTCGACGCCTTCGAGCGGGCGCTGACCGGCAGCGATGAGGAGGCAGCCGCGCTGCCCAAGGCCGTGGCCCTGCGTTCGAGCCTCGCCGCCACGGGGGTCACGGCGCGCCACGCCTTGGACCTGCTCGCGGCGTTCAGGCAGGACGCGACCAAGCTGCGCTATCGCGACTGGCCCGATCTGGTGGGCTACTGCGCGCTCTCGGCCTCGCCCGTGGGCCGCTTCCTGCTCGATCT
>CAZXYL010000119.1:0-5592 GCA_964644915.1 uncultured Geminicoccaceae bacterium | reverse complement strand
GACGCGAGGAAGTTCCTGGCCTTCGTCAGCCGCAAGGACGTGCAGGAGCAGATCAACCGGGCGCTCCTGCAGCTGCCGGTCAACCGCGAGGCCGACGTCGCCGACGACCGGTTCCTGCGCGCGGGCAAGGAGCTGCTCGAGGGCGCCGACGCGCTCGCCCAGTTCTTCGACCGCGACACGAGCGAGGATCTGGCCAGTATCGCCATGAAGGGCTTTCAGGAGTTCATGGTCAGACCGGACCGGCTCCATGAGATCCTCGAGAACATCGAGCGCGCCCGGCACCGCATCTACGGCTCCTGAGCCTGATCGAGCTGCTCCATCCTGGTGGCGTCGTTGTCCGTCCGCACCCGGTCCGAGGTCCTGGCGGCTGGAACCATCGCCCGTGGCCGGGTGGGGGCGACCTGGTGGCAGCGCCATCAGATCGCCTGGAGCCCGCGGCTGCTCCTCGCCCCTGCGGGCCTGCTGTTCGCCGTCTTCGTCGTCTATCCGATCGCAGCCAGCGTCTGGCTGAGCTTCTTCGAATGGGACGGCATCGGCGAGAGGACCTGGGTCGGAGGAGGCAATTATGCGGAGCTGCTGGCCGATCCGGTGTTCCACACGGCGCTCGCGAACAACGTCTGGTGGCTGCTCCTGTTCATGCTGGCCCCGGTGGCCGGGCTCGCGGTGGCGCTCTTTCTCAACCAGAACGTGCTCGGCATCCGCATCGTCCGCTCCCTGTTCTTCTTTCCCTTCGTGATCAGCCAGGTCGTGGTCGGGCTCGTCTTCTCCTGGTTCTTCAATGCCGAGTTCGGCCTCCTCAACGAGATGCTGCGCCGGCTCGGGCTGCCGCCGGCAGTGATTCTCGAGCACGAGAGCTTCGCGACCTTTGCCGTCATCGTCGCCGGGCTGTGGCCGCAGACCGCGTACTGCATGATCATCTATCTCGCGGGGCTCGCCACGCTCGATCTCGAGCTGGTCGAGGCGGGACGCCTGGACGGGGCGGCGGGCTGGCGCCTGCTCTGGCACGTCGTGGTTCCGCAGCTCAGGGCCGCGACCATCATCGCGATCGTGGTCTCGATCGTCGGCGCGCTCAGGAGCTTCGATCTGGTCATGACCATGACGCTGGGCGGCCCGTACGACAGCTCGACCGTGCTCGCCTACTACATGTACGAGCAGACCTTCCTCGCCTTCCGCTACGGTTACGGCGCCGCGATCGCGACGGTGCTGTTCGTCCTGATGAGCGTCTGCGTCGCCCTGGTCCTCTGGCGCATGCTGCGCCTCGAGCGCGGCTGAGCGACGATGTACCCGATGCCGATCCAAAGGGCGCCGGCGGTCGGGCAGATCGCGTATCGCGTGGCGCTGCCCCTGAGCCTGGCGATCTGGCTGTTGCCGCTCGCCGCCGTGATGCTGACCTCGGTGCGCTCGCTCGAGGACCTCAACCGCGGCAACTTCTGGGGCTGGCCGAGCGAGATCGCGCTGATCGAGAACTACACGGCGGTCTTCCTGACCTCGCCGATGGGCCGGTTTCTTCTGAACAGCCTTCTCATCACGGTGCCTGCGGTGGCGGGCGCCATCGCGCTGTCCTGCATGGCCGGCTTCGCGCTCGCCAAGTACCGCTTCAAAGGCAACCTGCTGCTGTTCGCGACCTTCATCGCCGGCAACTTCGTGCCTTTTCAGATCCTCATGATCCCGGTCCGGGACCTCATGATCTCGTTCGGGCTGTACGACACACATTGGGCGCTCATCGTCTTCCACGTCGCGTTTCAGACCGGGTTCTGCACGCTGTTCATGCGCAACTTCATCAGGCAGCTGCCGGACACGCTCCTCGACGCCGCCCGGCTCGACGGGATGAGCGAGCTCGGGATTCTCTGGCGCATCGTCGTGCCGCTGGTGCGCCCGGCGCTGGCCGCGCTCGCCGTGCTCGTCTTCACCTTCGTCTGGAACGACTACTTCTGGGCACTCGTGCTGGTGCAGTCCGACGCGGTGCGCCCGGTCACGGCGGGCCTGCAGGCACTGCGCGGCATGTGGCTCGCGTCGTGGCACCTGATGTCCGCGGGCGCGATCATGGCCGCGATCCCGCCGGTGCTGCTGTTCTTCGTGATGCAGCGGCACTTCATCGCCGGCCTGACCGTTGGTGCGGTAAGAGAATAAGCGTGGGGAGACGCGCGTGCTGGGGGTCTGCTACTACCCGGAGCACTGGCCGGAGGCCTGGTGGGGGGACGACGCGCGTCGGATGCACGAGCTCGGGATCGCCTATGTGCGTATCGGCGAGTTCGCCTGGAGCCGGCTCGAGCCGGCCCGCGGCCGGTTCGACTGGGGCTGGCTGGATCGGGCCATGGACCTGCTGGGCGGCGCCGGCCTCCAGGTGGTGCTCGGGACCCCGACCTGCACGCCACCCAAATGGCTGGTCGACGAGCGGCCCGAGATCCTGCCGGTGGACCGCGAGGGCCGGCCGCGGGGCTTCGGGTCCAGGCGGCACTACAGTCTTCTCGGCGAGCTCTACGCGCCGGAGTGCGACCGGATCGTGGAGGCGCTGGCGCGCCGCTACGGCCGGCACCCGGCGCTGGTCGGCTGGCAGACCGACAACGAATACGGCAATCACGACACGACCTTGAGCTTCGGCCAGCACGACCTGGCCGCGTTCCGGAACTGGCTGCGCAGCCGGTACCAGGACGCCGCGGCGCTCAACGACGCCTGGGGCAATGCGTTCTGGAGCATGCAGTACGGCAGCTTCGAGGAGGTCACACTGCCCAGCTTCGCGGTCGCGGGTGCCAACCCGGCGGCGTGGCTGGATTTCCGGCGATTCGCCTCGGAGCGGGTCGTGGCCTTCAACCGACGTCAGGTCGAGATCATCCGCACGCACTCGCCCGGGCGCTTCGTCACCCACAACTGCATGGGTCTCGCCCACGACTTCGACCATTTCGCGCTGGCGCGGGATCTCGATTTCGTCAGCTGGGACAGCTACCCCCTCGGCTTCATCGAGCGCTTCCCGTTCACCGAGGTCGAGCGCAATCGCTGGGCGCTGTCCTCGCACCCCGACCTGGCGGCGTTCCATCACGACCTCTACCGCGGCATGGGCGGCGGCCGTTTCTGGGTCATGGAGCAGCAGCCGGGCCCCGTGAACTGGGCGCCGTGGAACCCCGCGCCGCTGCCGGGCATGGTGCGGCTCTGGACGTGGGAAGCACTGGCGCACGGCGCCGAGGTCGTCTCCTATTTCCGCTGGCGGCAATGCCCCTTCGCCCAGGAGCAGATGCATGCCGGCCTCCAGCTGCCGAATCGCGAGCTGGCGCCGGGCGGTGAGGAGGTCGCCCGCATCGGCCGCGAGCTGCAGGGCTTCACCTTGCCCTCCAGCGAGCACGCCCCGGTGGCGATGGTGTTCGATTACGAGGCGTCCTGGATCACGCGCATCGAGGCGCACGGCGCCGACTTCAGCTACACCGAGCTCACGTTCCGCTGGTACGAAGCTGTGCGCCGGCTCGGGCTCGATGTCGACCTCGTGGCCGCCGGCGCGCCGCTCGGCGGCTACGTCGCGGTGCTCGTGCCGACCTTGCCCCACGTTTCGGATGCGGCGCTGGCCGCCTTTCGCGATTATCAAGGGCCGATCCTGTTCGGCCCGCGTAGTGGCGCCAAGACGGGCCGTTTCCGGATCCCGGACACGTTACCGCCCGGCCCGCTGCAGGATCTGCTGCCGCTCAGGGTCGTCCAGGTCGCCTCGCTGCGCCCCGGTCTCGTCGACCCGGTCATGGGCGACGGCGTCTCGGGGCAGGCGGAACGCTGGCGGGAACGGCTGAAGACCGACCTTGTGGCGCTCGCCCGCTTTGCCGATGGCACGCCCGCGCTCGTGCAGTCGGGCAGCCGTTCTTATCTCGCCTGCTGGCCGGATGCGGACCTGCTCACCACGACGCTGGAGCTGGTGTTGGTGCGCCAGGCAGGTCTGGCGGTGACGAGACTGCCGGCCCACGTCCGCCTGCGCCGCCGCGGTGATCTGAACTTCGCCTTCAATTACGGCCCCGACCCCTGGGCATGCCCCGCCGCCGATCGGCTTTTGGGCAATGGCCCGGAACTCGTCGCGCAGGACGTCGCCTGCTGGCGCTCCTGACCGGACGCCAAGCAAACCGCCCCAGGCATCGGCCAGGGCCAGCAGTTCGATCAGGTGCTGGTCGACCGGCGGCGCGGTCGGCTGCACCAGGAAGACCTCCTTGCGGCGCACCGGCTCGAGCAGCTGCACCGCGACCTCCCCATCGGGGAACCGGTCGATGGTGCACGCGCCGACCTGCACGCCGAGCGCACGCGCGGTTGCGCCGGCCAAGGTCGAATTGGCCGTCCCGGCGAAGATCGTAAACCCATCGCTCACGCCAGCCTGTACCGGATTCGGGTTCACTGAACGCGGTCAGGCGGTCAGCGCCGCGGCTCCACGCCCTCCGACCGACTCCGCGCACCGTCGCGGCTACGATACAGGGCGGTGAAGCCAGCCCGCCTTGATCTGGCTCAGCTCGGCCCTGGCGTGATGATCTCCTTGAGGTACGCGTGCGCGCGGTGCGCCAGCGGCGGCCTCGGACGAGGCCCGCTGCGAGATCCCCGACGGCACGCTTCGCGATCTTCCACCGGCCGCGCCGGCTGGCGCGCTACACGGCCGACGGCAGGCCGCTCGAGCATGACCGGCTGCTGGCTGCCTGACGCCGCTCGGCGACCTGCCCTCGTGGGTCGTGGACCAGCCTTGCGGCCTGCCCACCAGCCCCACAAGGGCCCACCACCACCAACCCACCAGCGGTCAAACCATGGGCTACCAAAACCGGTCGACTCAACGTGCTATCGACAGGTCTTCGGCGAGCTGAAGATACGGATCGCGATCGCGGCCGCGCCGCGCATCGAGAGAGCGGCGCGCCACGATAGGGCCTGCAAAACCATCGAGGAAGGCGTAGGTTACCCCGATCCAAAAGCTTGGGGAGCACCATGCTGGAACTCTATACCTGGCCGACGCCGAACGGCCACAAGATCCACATCATGCTGGAGGAGTGCGGCCTCCGGTACAACGTGCACCCGGTGGACATCGGGGCGGGCGACCAGTTCGACCCAGAGTTCCTGAAGATCTCGCCCAACAACAAGATGCCGGCGCTCGTCGACCCGGACGGGCCGGGCGGCGAGCCGATCGCGATCTTCGAATCGGGCGCCATCCTGATCTACCTGGCCGAGAAGACGGGCCGGTTCCTGCCGGCGGACCCGCGGGGGCGTTATGCCACGCTGCAGTGGCTCATGTTCCAGATGGGCAGCATCGGGCCGATGCTGGGCCAGGCGCACCACTTCCTGCGCTACGCGCCGGAAGACCTCGAATACGCGAAGAACCGCTATCGCAACGAGGCGAACCGGCTTTACGGCGTGCTCGACCGGAGGCTTTCGGAAAGTGAGTACATCGCGGGCGACCCGTACACCATCGCCGACATCGCGATCTGGCCCTGGACGCGCAAGCCCGGCGCCCAGGGCGTGAACCGCGAGGACTACCCGCATTTCGTGCGCTGGCACGACCGGATCGGCGAGCGCCCCGCGGTGCAGCGCGGCGTCCAGGTGCTGTCGGACCTGCCGCCGCGCGACTACGCGAAGGACCAGGCCGCCTGG
>CAZXYL010000118.1:0-2731 GCA_964644915.1 uncultured Geminicoccaceae bacterium | reverse complement strand
CGCCGTCTGGGCGCAGTGCGGCGGCGGTGGCGCGCATGGCTACAAAGCGCTCGGCGGCTGGCGCTTCGGCAACACGATCGACGGCTGCCAGGCCGAGTACGTGCGCGTGCCGGACGCGCGCGCCAACCTCGCGCCGGTGCCGGACGGGCTCTCCGACGAGCAGGTCCTGATGTGCCCGGACATCATGAGCACGGGCTTCAGCGGCGCCGAGAGCGGGGAGATCAAGATCGGCGACGTGGTCGCCGTCTTCGCCCAGGGCCCGATCGGGCTTTGCGCCACCGCCGGCGCCCGGCTCATGGGCGCCACGACGATCATCGCGGTCGACAGCATCCCCGAGCGGCTCGAGATGGCCAAGCGCCTGGGCGCCGACCAGGTCGTGAACTTCAAGGACACGGACCCGGTCGAGGCGATCATGGACCTCACCGGCGGCCGCGGCGTCGACGTCGCGATCGAGGCGCTGGGCCTGCAGGCGACGTTCGAGAACTGCCTGCGCGTGCTGCGCCCGGGCGGTGTGCTCTCCAGCCTCGGCGTTTATTCGGCCGACCTCACGATCCCGCTCGGCCCCTTCGGCGCCGGCATCGCCGACCTCGACATCGTCACCACGCTCTGCCCGGGCGGCAAGGAGCGCATGCGCCGGCTGATGGAGGTGATCGAGGGCGCGCGGGTCGATCTGCGCGCGCTGGTCACGCACCGCTTCAGGCTCGACGACATCGAGGAAGCCTACGATCTGTTCGCCAACCAGCGCGACGGGGTGCTCAAGGTCGCGATCACGCCCTGAGCTGCGCACCGCGCGAAGAAAAACGCCGCCGCCCGAAGGCAGCGGCGCCGTAAAAGTCACGTTCAGGTGGTTATGCGGGCTTGTTGAAGGTTGTTCCCCGCAGCGTCAGCCGCTCCTGGCGGACGTGATCGAAGCCCCATTCGCCAGTCCGGCGCGACGCGCCACCATGTCGTGAGACATTGGATCACCTCCTTTCCGTTGTTGGCACCTGCTTTCCACATGGCATCGGGCGACGCCCTTGTCAAAGGGATCTCACGGCCCGGCGCACCCCGACCCGTCCGGATCGGCCAGATGGTCGCCGGCACTGCGCGGCCGGGCGCCGCTCACAATCGGTCCGGGTCCCGTCGGCAGCGCTCGACGGAACGGCCCGGATCATTGTGGCTTTTTATGAGTTGCGCCGATGCGACGGACGGGGAGGATCGGATGCGCCGGGTCTGGCTCATGGCACGCGTCGGTGTCGCCCTCGCCGTCGTCGGCCTGATCGCCCTCACCGGAGCGGAGATCGTGCTCCGAGCGAACCCCGGGCTCATGCCGCCGACCGCGCAGCTTCGCCTGCACTGGTGGGACACGGACGACGCCATCGCCTGGGTCGCCGACCCGCATCTCGGGTTCCTGCACGCGCCCGATCAGGAGGGCGTGGTGCGGCACCGGGATTTCGCCTTCACCTACTCCATCGACGAGCGCGGTTTCAGGAACGCCGGGCCCTGGAGCTCCGCTGCCGACATCGTGGCCATCGGCAACTCCCAGACCTTCGGCTTCGGCGTCGACGACCCGGACGGCTGGGTCGCAGTCCTGGATCGCGCGCTGCCGCAGCAACGGGTCGTCAATCTCGCGATCAACGGCAGCGCGCCACAGCAGCAGCTGGGCGTCCTCGATGCGCTGCAGGGCGAGCTCGACCCGCAGGTGGTCCTGCTGGGCCTGTTTCCGGGCCACGCCCTGGGTGCCGCGAGCGAGTTCCAGGCCTGGCTGGAAGCCGGACGGCCGGAGCCCTTCCCTTTGTTTCGCAAGCGCCCGCACGGGACGCCGCTCTGGAAGAGGCTGGCGCAGGGCGGCATCCGGCATAGCCGGGTCCTCCTCGCCGCCCGTACCCTGGGCGAGCGGCTGCGCAGCCCGTACGCCGGATCGACGCTCGAGTTCCCGGACGGCGGCCGGATCAACTTCACCCCGGACATCTATGCCTGGCACGCGGAGCAGGCGCAGCCGGGCGTGCAGGCCTTCGATCTGGTGCTCGACATCATCGAGCGGGCGCATGCCCTCGTGAACCGGCAGGGCGGCGGCTTTCTGGTCGTCCTGTTCCCGACCAAGGAGGAGGTCTACCTGCCAGCGCGCGGGCGGCCCACCCCCGACATGACCGGCCCGTTCGCCGCGGCGCTGGGGGCGCGCGGGATCCCGTTCGTGGACCTCCTGCCCGGCCTGCGCGAGCGCGCCGCGGCCGGCGAGCGGTTCTTCCTCGAGATCGACATCCACCCCAACGAGCGGGGCTATGCCCTGATCGCCGCGCAGGTGCTCGAGCATCTTCGAGCCGAACCCTGGCGGGTCGCGAAGGCCGGGGGATCCCGTCCGCCCCGAGCTGCGCTGATCCGGGCTGCCGGCGCAGCGCCCTGACCTGGCTCGCGACGGCGGCGCGCGGCCTCTTGTCGCTGCCGGTCCGCTCATTATAACTTTCGTTATAACATTGAGGAGGCGATATGGCGAAGGTGAAGGTCACGACTGTGGGCAGCTCCATGGGCGTGGTTCTGCCGAAGGAGATCCTGGCCAGGCTCAAGATCGGCAAAGGCGACACGCTCCACGTCACCGAGACGCCCCGCGGCATCGAGCTGTCGCCCTACGATCCCGCCTTCGAGCAGGAGATGGAAGCCGCACGCAAGGTCATGCGGCGCTATCGCAATGCGCTGCGCCAGCTCGCCAGATAGTCGATGCCGAGCGTGCCCTGGCGCTGGCTCTCGAAGGCGG
>CAZXYL010000117.1:0-2530 GCA_964644915.1 uncultured Geminicoccaceae bacterium | reverse complement strand
TAGATGAAGGCGCCGATCACCTCCTCGTTGCCGCGCGCGTAGCTCGAATAGGTGTGGAAGACGTCGCCGTTCTCGTCCTTGTAGAAGACGCTGAGACCGGGCAGTTCGTCGTAACCTTCGGCCAAGTCGTAGTTGTAATCGACCTTGCCCTTCGCCAGCTCTTCCTTCGTGAACGACACGTGGAAGTCGTAGTTGAAGTCGCTGCCGTGGGACGACACCCATTTCGCCTTCCAGCCCATGCGCTTCTTGTAGGCTTCGAGCTTCGCGAGCGGGGCGCGCGAGACGCGAACATAGGCGACGTCGTGGTTCTCGAGATGAACGATCGCGCCCTCGGCATGGTCGGCCTCGAGCGAGCAGCTCGGGCAGCCCGCCTCCCAGTCGGGCGCGAACATGAAGTGATGGATGACGAGCTGGCTGCGCCCGTCGAAGAGATCGGCGAGCGTCTTCCTGCCCTCGGGCGTGTCGAAGACATAATCCTTCTCGAGCTTCACCCAGGGCAGCGCGCGCCGCTCTGCGGCGACCAGATCACGCATGCGGGTGAGCGCCTTTTCGTTCCTGAGATGCGCCTTGCGCGCGGCGAGCCATTCGTCTCGTGATACGATTTGCGGGCGGTTCATCGTGCTCTCCTCCGTTGACGCCAGTTCACGAGGCACATGGGCTCCGTGTCTCGCTGTATGGTCGAACGGGCGGGCGCGAGATCGACACGCCCGCCGAAAAAAGGGAGGGTGCCGCGCGAACGAGGTCGGGCGCCCGGCCCTGCGCAAGCCGAGCCTGGCCGTTGGTCGGCACACGACTATCTGTCGGCCACATGCCTTTGCCCGCGGAGGCGGAGATGAAGTACCTGTGCCTGGTCTATAATGACGAGGAGACGCTTGCCGCCATGTCCGAGAGCGAGTTCGACGCCTTCTCGGACGAGCACGTCGCCCTCGACGAGGAGCTCAAGAAGAGCGGCCACTCGATCGTCGCGGAGGCCCTCCAGCCGGCTCACACGGCCACCACCGTGAGGGTCCGGAACGGCAGGCTGTCTAGCACCGACGGTCCGTTCGCCGAGACCAAGGAGCACCTGGGCGGCATCTACCTCATCAATGCCGGGGATCTGAACGACGCCATTCAGGTGGCCGCGCGGATTCCGGCGGCGCGCGTCGGCAGCATCGAGGTGCGACCGGTCTGGGAGCTCCGCCAGCACGCGCCGAGGGCGTGGCGCCGGTGAGGGCCAGGGGCGTTGTCAGTGATCGTCGCCGCGGCGCAGGCGCTCGAGAATCGCATCGATGCGACGCCGGGCATCCGCCTTGTCGGTGACCGCATGCAAGGGCCGGCCGACGGTCGCCGCCCAGGGAACGAGCAGGTCGAAATCGAGCTCCCTGATGAGCTCGAGGCTTTCGATGTAGGACGCACGATCGCTCGACTCGAGCACCGCCGCGACCCATTCGCCTTCGCGCAGGTAGAGGGTGTCGCCGGTGAACAGGCAGCGATGCTGGCCGCTGTCCCACAGAAACGCCGTCGCTCCGCTCGTGTGCCCGGGGATCGGAATCACCTCGAAGTCGTCGCCTTCCATATGACGCGTCGAGAAGGTTCCGGCGACGCTGCACGCCTCCGACACCGATTGGCGTTCGTTCTCATGGCAGACGAGCGGCGCCCCGAACGTGCCGGCAACGCGATCGCATCCGAACCCGGCCTCGTGCCAGTGGTTCAGGTAATGGCGCGAGATGCCGCCGAGGTCCTCGATCGCCCGGGCATCGTCGGCGACGGTGCCGGTGCTGTAGACGAGCAGATTGCCCTGCCTGCGTCGCAGGAGGAAGGCGCGGATGGCGAGGGAAGGGGCGAAGGACAATACCTCCGGTGCGGAGGCGTAGAGGCCGGGGATCACGGTCTTCATCCGGGTGGCTCCTCCGTCGGCCGATCGGCCGACCTTACCGGCCGCCCCGGTTGCCGAGATGATGCTCATGCGGGTCTCCCTGCCCCCTCGGGGCTCTGGATTGCAGATGGCCCGACCCTACAAGTTCAAGTTAGCTTGAAGTCAAGGCCAAACGTGTCTACCCTTCTGCCATGTCCACCCTGCTCACGATCGGCGAGGCCTCGCGGCGCAGCGGCGTGGCGGCATCGGCGCTGCGCTTCTATGAAGATCGCGGCCTGATCCGCTCGGAACGGGCCGGCTCGGGCCACCGTCGCTATCCGCGGCCGGTGCTCCGGCGGATCGCGTTCATCGTCTTCGCCCAGCGGATCGGGCTGACCCTCGACGACATCGGCGCCGAGCTCGCCAAGCTGCCGCCGGAGCGCGCGCCGACCCGGCGCGAGTGGTCGCGTCTCTCGCGCGCGTGGACGTCGAGGATCGATCAGCGCATCGCCGAGCTCGAGCGCCTGAAGGTCGGGCTCACGGAATGCATCGGCTGCGGCTGCCTGTCGCTGGAGCGGTGCCGGCTCGCCAATCCCGGCGACCGGGCCGCCCGCCTCGGCCCCGGTCCGCGCTACTGGGTCGGCGAGCGCGCCGCGGCCTGCGATCCTCTGGCCGCGCGGCGGTCCCCTGAAGTGC
>CAZXYL010000116.1:0-2274 GCA_964644915.1 uncultured Geminicoccaceae bacterium | reverse complement strand
GCGCCGTGGCGCTCGACGCTCGCCTGCACCGCGTCCTCGACCGAAGCGACCAGCTGCACGCCCGTGAGCTGCCGCGCCGCCTCGTCCAGCCCGCGGGTGAACAGCTGGACCCTGCCCACCCGCATCGGCTTCAGCTGCATCTCGGTCTGCCACTCGTCGATGTCGGCGAAGCGTTTGCGGCCGATCTCCTCGAGGAACCGCTCCGGCCCCTGCTCGACCAGCCGCCGCTGCGCGCTCATGAACTCGGCCGAGCCCAGCCCTTCCGAGCAGGCGGACGCGATGATGAGATCCCCGCCCGGCTCCAGGATGTCGATCGGCCCGACCATGCCCTTGACGGTCTGGTAATAGGTCTGGTCGAGCGGGTAGCCCGCGGCGCTGGTCAGCACGGTCCTGAACCGCTCCGCCACCGGCACCTCGGCATAGCGGCGGATGTGCTCGACCGCGCCGGCATGGCTCTGGACGATCTCGCCGAAGTTCACGAACGACAGCCGCCGGCTCTCGTCGATCACCGTATTGAGCGCCCAGGCGCCGCCCAGCATCCTGACCACCTCGAGCTGCTCCTCGTGCAGCGGGTTGCCGTCGAGCACGCAGTTCGCGGCGTTGGGGTCCTCCATGAAGCGGGCCGAGTGGAAGGTCGTGATCGTCTCCTTGTGCGCGACGCCCGGGGCGATCACCTTGCGCCCGCCGGAATAGCCGGCCATGAAGTGCGGCTCGACCAGCCCGGTCGCGATCCGCAGATCGGCCTCAACGAAGCGCCGGTCGATCTTGACCGGCGTGCCGCGCGTGGGCGTGGGGCCGAGGTCGACGTGCATGGCGTCGTCGCGGGCGAAGTGGTTCACCACCTCCACGGTCTCGAGCACCCAGGGGTCGCCCACGAGCTCGGCCAGCTCCGCGCCCTCGTTCGGCCGGTGCAGGCCGGTCGCGACCAGCACCTTGATGTCGTGCCGATCCAGGCCCGCCAGCAGCAGCTCCCGGATCAGGATCTGCAGGAACAGGCCGTTCGGCACCGGCCGCGTGATGTCGCAGATCAGGATGCAGGCGCTCTTCTTGCCGCGCGCCAGGAGGTCGATCGGCGGCGCGCCCACGGGGCAGGCCAGCGCCCGGCGCACGGCCGCCTCCGGCTCGGCGATGACCGGCATCGCGGGCTTCTTGATCACCCGCAGCTCCAGATCGTCCGGCAGCTCGACCTTGAGCCCCGTCCTGCCGTAGTTCAACTCGATCCTTGGCATGGCTCCGTCCCCTCAGCCCCGCCGAGCGAGATCGCCGTTCACAGCGCTGCCTGGACCTCAGCCTACACCACGAACGCGATTCGCCAAACCGCGCGACCGAATCGCGACGCCCGAGCCGAGGGAAGGTTCCGGGGGCGGGGCCCTCCGATCGACCTGGTCTTGGAGAGTCGTTCCGTGGAGTCGGAGGTCAACCGTTTCTTAACCCGGCCGAGTCACGATGCGGTCCATGCCGCAGGCTATGGTGGGAATCCGTGCCCGCTCGGAAGAGGGCGGGCGAAGAACCGTCCCCTCCGCCTTTGCCGGAACGAAGGGAGCGAGCCCGAGCGTGCATGGCCGCGCCGTCGCCTGGCCGTGGCGTCCTCGAAGCGCTCATCGAGCGCTGCGAGCGCTGGCCGCGTCGGATGCGCGAGGCCGCTTTCAGCACTGTGCCCGACCTGCTCTGGTGTAGCCGTCAGGCAGCTGAACGTTCCCATCGGGCAGGGAGGCGAAGCGGGATGAAACCACGTTCAGGTACTTCGACGGGCGGCTGACGCGCAACCATGCGTACCGCCGCGCTCGTGCCGCGGACCTGCGCCATCCCCGCGTCGCGCGCCTGTACGAGGACTGGCTCGACGGCGCGCTCGGCTTTCTCCGGACCCTGATGGGCGCGCCGTGGTCGCCGCGCGCGCTCGGCGTCTGCCTGACCCTCGGTTTGCTCTACAGCTTTCTGTTCCTGATCATCTCCTGGGGTTTCTTCGGCGGCGCCAGCGCGGTGGGTTCATCGCTTGTCCTGCCCGACGTCGAGCCCAAGCAACCTCTTTATGGTGTCTTGGCATTGTTGTACGTCATCATGTTGTATTATGCCGCTTGGCGGATTGGCCGCTGGCTTGGGCGCCGGACACTCTCAGAGCTAGCCGTTGCCCTAGCCGTCGCCGGAGCTGTAGCTGGAGCAGCCATCGGCTTGGCCATAGTCGGAGCCACAGTCGGAGCCATAGTTGGAGCATCCCTAGCCTTAGGCGCGGGCGTAGCGGTAGCCCTCTGGGCTGCTGGAGTCCCAGCCCTAGCC
>CAZXYL010000115.1:0-2367 GCA_964644915.1 uncultured Geminicoccaceae bacterium | reverse complement strand
CTCGATGCCCACCGCCTCGACCGCGCGGATCGCATCCAGGACCTTGCCCGGCCCGACCGGCAGGCCGGCGGCGCGCAGCACGCGGGCGAAGTGCATGATGTTGGCGACGAGCCGGCCCGGCGGGGTCGCCGGCGGCTCGGCTGCTGCGTGCACCTTCTCACCCAAATCCCGGTCCCTCTTCGCGCCATGCCAATAGCAGCGTCAGCGTCCGCCTCATCAGGGTGTCGAACCGCTGCGATGCGCAAGAAGCACATCGACCTCGCGACGCAGAGCGGGTAGGTCCCGGCCAACAATGCTCCAGATTACTCGGTGGTCCACCTTCCTGTAGCCATGTATCAGGATGTTCCGCAAGGCGATGATCCGCCGGAGTTCAGGAATTTTCGATGCAGTTGTCGGATCTATCCTGGCCAGTTGAGCGAGAGCTTCGCCGATGATCTCGAGCTGACGCTCGACGGCAGAACGAAGCAGAGGATCGGCATCATACTCCGCAAAACTCTTGCCCCGAGCGAATCGGGTCACAAGCTCCGCCGCCGTCCGAACGTCGTGGAGATAAGCCTGCGACCTACGCTCCATACAGCACCGTCCGACTTGCTGCGATGTCCTCGAGGAAATAAGGGTTGCTGACTGCAGAAGTCATCACGAGATCGACACGTCGCTGGAACAACCGCTCCAGATCCTCGAGCAACCCGAAATAAGCATCGGCGTACCCCTCGGGAGGCAGATTCTCGAACTCGACCAGGAAATCGAAATCCCGGGCGGCATCCGAGGTCTGGGCCTTGGCACCTGAGCCGAAAATTTCCAGCCGGCGCACGCCGTACTGCCGACATAGCGCCGTGAGTTCAGGTTGTTGATCGTGGACCTGTGGGTGCACGGCCCTGTTCCTCCGAAGGCTGCCAGCCCCCTCCTCACCCCGCCGCGGCGGCCGAGAGCTCCGCCTTGACCTGGGCGAGGATCTTCGCCGCCTCGCTGCCCCGGATGCGGGCGATGTCGTCCTGGTACTTCAGGAGCGTCCCCAGCGTGTCGTTGATCGTCTGCGGGTCGAGCTCGAGCCGGTCGAGGGTCATCAACGCCTGCGTCCAGTCCAGCGTCTCGGCCACGCCCGGCAGCTTGAACAGGTCCTCCGCGCGCAGCTGCTGCACGAAGCCCACGACCTGCGCCGACAGCCGCTCGGGTGCTGCAGGCACGCGCACCTTGATGATCTCGAGCTCGCGCTCGGCCGAGGGATAGTCGACCCAGTGATAGAAGCAGCGCCGCTTGAGCGCGTCGTGGATCTCGCGCGTCCGGTTGGAGGTGATGATCACGATCGGCGGGCGCTCGGCCTTGATCGTGCCGATCTCGGGAATCGTGATCTGGAAGTCCGCGAGCACCTCGAGCAGATAGGCCTCGAACGGCTCGTCGGTGCGGTCGAGCTCGTCGATCAGCAGCACCGGCGCCCCGGTCGCGGAGAGCTCCAGCGCCTGCAGCAGCGGCCGGTGGATCAGGAAGCGCTCGGTGAAGATGTCCTGCGTGAGCGCCTCCCGGTCGGTCGTGCCCTCGGCCTCGGCCATGCGGATCTCGAGCATCTGCCGGGCGTAGTTCCACTCGTAGACCGCCGAGCTGACGTCGAGGCCCTCGTAACACTGCAGGCGCACGAGCGGGCGCCGGAGTGTCTCGGCGAGCACCTTGGCGATCTCCGTCTTACCGACGCCCGCCTCGCCTTCGAGGAACAGAGGCCGGCCGAGCTTGAGCGCCAGGAACAGCGCCGTCGAGAGCGCACGGTCGGCGACATAGTTGCCCTGTCGCAGCGTGGTCTGGACGTCGTCGACAGAGTTGATCTGGGTCATCGGGCCTGCACGATCCGAAACAGCGGCGGCTGGCCCGATAGATAGTGCAAAAGAGCGGGCGCGCTAAGAGCGACCGAAGGCCGCCCCTTCGGCACCGAGCACGACCTCGGGCGCACCCGGCCGGCAATGCTTGGCCGCGAGTCGCTGCGCGCCCAGCCGGATCGTACGCGCCGCCTCGAGCGAGACGCCGTAGTCGACCATCGCGCGCGCGGGCGGCACGTCTGGGCCAAGCTCGAAATCGCCTACCGCAGCGATCCGTGCCAGGAAGGCGCAGGCGGTCTCCGGATCCCGCTCGATCTCGAAGGGGCCGAGCATCCCACCCAGAAGCCTGCGCTTGGCGAGCAGCCACAGCGCCGGCAGGTGCCCGCCCCGGGCGGCGACCTCCAGATGCCGCATGGCCCGCTCGTAATCGGCATCGGGGGCGCGCAGCTCGAGGCCGCCCAGGAGGTACGCCGCCCGATACCGGTCCGCTTCGCCCCGCTCGATGCGCTGGAGCAGCTGTTCGCGCGGCCCGTCGTCGCGCGCCGTCGGGGAGCTGGCGCTC
>CAZXYL010000114.1:0-5931 GCA_964644915.1 uncultured Geminicoccaceae bacterium | reverse complement strand
TCCGAGGCGTCGTCGAGGTCAGCGGGCTCGACCTTGACGTCGAGCGCGCGCGCCTTCGCGATCACGTAGCAGACGTTCTCGGCGCTGATCCTGAGCGTGGCCATGGCTCACCTTCCTGGTGCCCGCGGCACGGCTCACGCGCCGGGGGTCTCGAGGAACCGGTTCGGTCGCAGGAAGAACGCGATGATGAGCGCACCGTTGCGCGAGCGCGCCTCATGCCGGCTGCCGACCGGCCGCCAGACGAAATTGCCGGCGGTCACCACGCCCTCGTCGTCCTCGATGCTGCCTTCGAGCACAAAAGTCTGCTCGATCTCGATGTGCTCGTGCAGCGGCAGCCGCGAGCCCGGCGCCCACCGGAACAGCGCCGTGAGCAGGCCGCGGTCGCGATCCTCCAGCAGCACCTTCATCTCGACCCCGTCGTACCTCGTGGGCGTCCAGGGCAGGCCCGCGACATCGACGTAGCGCGAGGCCTCGTCCCCGAGCTGGTCGTGGCCTCGGGCGTGCGGCGTCACGGCGGGCATGGCCGCGATCACTCCAGGTAATAGCTGCGGATGGGCTGGAGATCCCGGTCGAGCTCGTAGACGAGCGGCCGCCCGGTCGGGATCTCGAGCTTCGGGATCTCGTCGTCGGGGATGTCGTCGAGGTACTTCACCAGGCCGCGCAGGCTGTTGCCGTGGGCCGAGACCAGGACGCGGGTGCCTTTGTGGATCTCGGGCGCCATGTGCTCGTGCCAGTACGGCAGCACGCGCGCCACGGTGTCCCGGAGCGCCTCGGTGCGTGGCAGATCCTCCGGCGGCAGGTCGCGGTAGCGCGGGTCGTGACGCGGGTGGCGCTCGTCGTCGGGCTCGAGCGCGGGCGGCGGCGTCGCGTAGCTGCGCCGCCAGATGTGCACCTGCTCGTCGCCGTACCGCTCCGCGGTCTGGGCCTTGTTCAGGCCCTGCAGGGCGCCGTAGTGGCGCTCGTTCAGGCGCCAGGACTTCTCGGTCGGCAGCCACAGGCGGTCCATCTCCTCGAGCGCGATGTGCAGGGTCTTGATCGCGCGCTTGAGCACCGAGGTGAAGCAGAGGTCGAAGTCGAACCCGTGCCGGGTCAGCAGCCGGCCGGCCTTTTGCGCCTCGGCGACGCCGCGCTCGGAGAGGTCGACGTCCGTCCAGCCCGTGAATCGGTTGTCGCGGTTCCAGACGCTCTCGCCGTGCCGGATCAGAACCAGTCGGTGCATGGCCGCCACTCGCGCGATAGGCGTTGCGGAAGCGGCAGAGGAAGCACGATGCGCGCCCCGATTCAAGCCTTGCCGGTGCGGAACCGCCCCGGGCAGCGGACGTTCGCCTAGCGTGTCGGAACCGGGGAGAGCGCGTCCGATGGCCAAGGATAACGGTCCGCAGATCGAGCACCTCGTCGGCGCGCGCCGCGAGCGCAGAGCCGGCGCTCATGGCTGAACCGAACGGCGCCCCCACCCTGCCCGAAGTTCGAGAGGGCGGGCCCGAGCGCGGCGCCGCGCCGGAAGAGAGGGCGCGGCCCGAGCGGCAGCGCAAGGTCCTGATCGGCCTGCTCGCGGTGATCGCGATCGTGCTGGCCGCAGCGGCCCTCCAGGCGACCTACGTGGTCACGATGCCGATCGTGTTCGCCTTCTTCCTCACGCTCCTGATGCACCCGGTCCAGGTCTGGCTGGAGGACCGTCTGCCGGCCGGGCTGCGCTGGCTCGGCCTCGTGCTGACCATGGCCCTGATCGTCGCCATCGTGGCCCTGATCGGCGGCGGCCTGTGGCTGAGTATCGTGCTGGTGGCCGAAGAGGCGCCCCGCTACGCCGATCGGCTGCAGGAGATGTGGGGCGACGCGACCGGCTGGCTGGAGCAGCAGGGCCTGCCGGTGCCGGAACCCGGCGAGGACGGCATGTTCGCCGCGGCCGCCCAATACCTGGCCGCCGCCGTGCTCTCCGTCTGGATGGTCGTGGGCTACATGGTCCTGATCTTCTTCTTCGTCCTTTTGATGCTGATCGAGGCCAGCGCCTGGCACCGCAAGACCCGCGCCGCCTTGACCAACCAGCGCACCGCGGTCGTGCTCGACACGGTCGACAGTATCGCCACCAAGGTCAGGCACTTTCTCCTGGTGAAGACGGTGACCAGCGCCGCGTCGGCGATCTTCGCGGGGGTCTGGCTGTGGCTCATGGGGGTCGATTTCGCCCTGGTCTGGGCGATGCTCACCTTCCTGCTCAACTACATCCCCAACGTCGGGTCGGTGATCGCGGTGATCCCGCCGGCGCTGGTCGCGCTGGTGCAGTTCGGCCCGTGGTGGGCGCTGTTCATCGTCGCCAGCCTGGCCGTGGGCGAGCAGTTCCTCGGCAACTATCTCGACCCGAAGCTGCAGGGCCGGACGCTCCACATCTCGCCGCTGGTGGTGCTGATCTCGGTCGTGTTCTGGGGCTGGCTCTGGGGGGCGGTGGGCGCGCTCCTCGCGGTGCCGATCACCGCCACGATCATCATCGTCTGCGAGCACGTGCCGGCGCGGCGCCCGGTCGTCGTCCTGCTGGGCGGCGCGGCCGAGGCCGCGGCGCCCGCCGACGCCGACGCCTGAGCGGTAGAAAATTTTCGGCCCGATGCTGGCAAAGGGGTTAGAGTTCGGCCCTCACGCCTGCATTCGGCGGGCGCGGAAAGTGTTGTGCGCCCATGAAGCTCGCGGCCCGCCTCCTGCTCATCATCGTGCTCGCGGCCCTGCCGGTACTGGCACTCCAGGTCTACGAGCACTCGCAGGAGCGCGAGGCGCGCAAGACGCAGATCGCCGACCAGGCGTTCCAGATGGCCCGCCAGGCCGCGGCGGAGCAGGACCAGTTCATCGAGGGCGCGCGCTACCTGCTCGCCGCCGCCTCGCAACTGCGCGAGGTGCAGGAGCGTGACGGGCCGGCGTGCAGCGCGCGGATGACGGAGTTGCGCAGGCAGGTCCCGAACGTCGCCGGACTGGGCGTGGTCGATCCCGACGGCGTCCGCTTCTGCGGCAGCGAGCCCGACGCCCAGAGGATCGACGTCTCGGACCGGCCGTACTTCCGGGCCGCGTTGCAGGACAAGCGGCTCGCCATCAGCGGCTTCATCATCGGGCGCAGGAGCGGCAAGCCGCACCTCAACTTCGCCTATCCCGCGGTGGACGACGCGGGCGAAGTGCGGGCGGTGCTGATCCTGGCCTTCGGCCTCGAGCAGCTGTCGGGGCAGCTCGCAGCGAGCCCGCTCCCGCCCGGCGCCATGATCAGCCTGGTCGATTCCGCGGGCCGGCTGCTCGCGCGCGCGCCGCCCGCGCCGGAGCGCATCGGCGAATGGGTGCGCGACGATTCGTTCTCCAAGCTCATGCTGACCTTGCGCGCGGGTGTGGTCGAGGGGACCGGCGTGGACGGCGTCGAGCGGGTCTACGGCTTCGCGCCGCTGTTCGCGTCGGCGGACCTGTTCGCGGTCGTGGGCCTGCCGCTGCGCGACACCTACGCGGCCGCCGATCGCCTGTTCTGGCGGGAGGTCGCGGTCACGGCGCTCGCCTTTCTGGCCGCGGCGGTGCTCGCCTGGATCGGGGCCGAGCTCTGGATCCGCCGACCGGTCGCCGCGCTGCAGCGAGTGGTCGGGCGCATGCAGACAGGCGATCTCGGCGCGCGCACGAAGCGCAGCCGGTACAGCACGCCGGAGCTCTCGAGCCTGGCCGGCAGCTTCGATGCCATGGCCGAGGCGCTGCAGAGCCGGCAGACCGAGCTGCAGGCGAGCGAGGAGCGTCTGCGCGCGGTGGTCGAAACCGCCGCCGACGGCATCGTCATGGCCAACCAGCGTGGCGTGATCGAGTTCGTCAACCCGGCGGCGCTCCGTATGTTCGGCTACCGCCGCGAGGAGCTGCTCGGGCAGAACCTCAAGATCCTGATGCCGCCGCCCGACCGGGACAAGCACGACGAGTACATCGAGCGCTACCTTCGCACCGGCGAGGCCAGGATCATCGGGATCGGGCGCGAGGTCGTGGGGCAGCGCAAGAACGGCGAGACCTTCCCGACCTCGCTCTCGATCGGCGAGTTCAGGGAGGGCGATGAGCGCTTCTTCACCGGCATCGTGCGCGACATCACCGAGCGCAAGCGGTCCGAGGAGCATCAACGGCTGCTCATGGCGGAGATCGACCACCGCGCCAAGAACATGCTGGCGGCGGTGCAGTCCATGGTCGTGCTCTCGAAGCAGAACGCGCGCTCGATCGAGGACTATTCGCGGCGCCTCATCGGCCGCTTTCGGGCCATGGCGCGCGGCCATGACCTTCTGGCGCGGGAACGCTGGGAAGGGGTGCGCCTGCACGACCTGATCCGGGGCGAGCTCCACGCTTTCGTCGACCCCGACAGTCGCGCCGTGGCGATCGGGGGCGAGGACGTCGTGCTGCCGCCACGCGTGGCGCAGACGCTCACTCTGGTGGTGCACGAGCTCGGCACCAACGCGGCCAAGCACGGCGCGCTCTCGGTACCGAGCGGACAGGTGCGGATCGGCTCGGCGGTGCTGCGGGAAGCGAACGGCGCCCGGCTGCACCTGCAGTGGGTCGAGACGGGCGTGCCGGACGTGCGCGCCCCGCTTTCGCGCGGCTTCGGCAGCAATCTGATCGAGCGGGGCATCGCGCACGAGCTCGACGGCAGCGCGCGCACCGAGTTCACCCGCGAGGGCATGCGCTGCGAGATCGAAATCCCCCTCGGCGATGCCGGCGCGCGCATGCCGGCGATACCGGCCGGCGCGTTCGCTTCCCCGCCGTGCGCTCCCGCCAGCCGCAAACGGCGGGACCGGCGCTAGCGCGGCAGCTCTCTGCCCCTCAGAGCTCCGGATACATGCGGCCGCGGTTGAGGATGCGCTCGGGATCGAAGCTCTCCTTCACCCGGGCCGTGAGGCGGGCGAGTGCCGGCGCCTGCGGCTGGAACACCTCGATGCGCTGGCGCAGCCCGGCCGCGCCCCCGAACAGCATCGCATGGCCGCCGGTCCCGGCGATGGCGCGCCGGATCACCGCCGCGCCGCCGTCCGGGTCCTCGTGCACGGCGAGCCAGAGCAGCCCGCCCGACCAGTCGGCGAGCCAGTCGACCGTGAGCTCGCGCGTGGTGACGTCGACGATCTCCGGCCCGGCCGCCGGCGCTACCGAGACGCGCCAGAGCGCCTCGGCGTCGTGCGGCAGCAGGGCGACATCCCGGACCTCGCGCCAGAACGCCTTCGACGCCGCTGCATCGAGCTCGCCGATGTCGGGGATGGCCGCTGCGAAGAGGCTTTCCAGGGCATCGGCGCGGTAGCGCACCGAGGGGCCCGGGCCTTCGAGGCGGATCGCCGCGACGTCGGCGCCGGCGCGCGCGACCTCGGCCACCGCGCTGTGCCCCGCGACAGTGGCCGGCAGGCAGGCGGCGCTCGCGACGTCGTGGGCGCTGCCCATGGCGGTGCGCAGGGCACGGAAGAGCTCGGCGCGCGCCGCCCCGCTCAGCACCAGGGTCAGCGTCTCCTCGGCCGCGGGCAGGACCTTGAAGGTCACCTGCGTCATGGCCGCGAGCGTGCCGTAGCTGCCCGCGAGCAGCTTGCAGAGATCATAGCCGGTGACGTTCTTCATCACCCGGCCGCCGGACTTGATCAGATCGCCGCGGCCGGTGACCGCCTGCACGCCCAGGAAATGGTCGCGCGCCGCCCCCGACCTGATGCGGCGCGGCCCGGCGAGATTGCAGGCGATCACGCCGCCGATCGTGCCGCGGCCGGGAGCGCCGCCCAGGAGCGGGCCGAAGTCCGGCGGCTCGAAGGCCAGCTCCTGCTGGTTGGCCGCGAGCTGCGCCTCGATCTCGGCGAGCGGCGTGCCGACCCGGGCCGACATCACGAGCTCGGCCGGCTCGTAGAGATCGATGCCGCTGAGCCGGTCGAGCGCCACCTCGGTCTCCGCCTCGACCGGCCGCCCGAGCCCGCGCTTCGAGCCCGC
>CAZXYL010000113.1:0-2012 GCA_964644915.1 uncultured Geminicoccaceae bacterium | reverse complement strand
CCAGACCCTGGCACGATCCAGCCTCGAAGATGTAAGCAAGGGGCGTGCCAAGTGGGTGCCAGCCCACCGGCACCAGCTCGCCCCTCGTCAGCGAATGACCAGCACCATGCGGGCGTGGCCGCGGCGCAGATCGAGCGCGAGCGCGCGCGGGCGGCCCTCGATCACCGCCATCATCTCCTCGACCGAGCCGACCGGCCGGCGGTTGACATCGGTCACGCATCCGGCGCCGATCAGCCCGGCCAGTGCCAGCAGACCCGCAGGAGCAAACCGGACATTCAGCATCTCTTCCTGCTCCTTCCGATCGGCTTCGGAACCTCAGACCTCGAGATGAGCAGTCGATGGGCCACAGCGCACGTCCTGCGCGCGACCACGATGATCGCGACGCGCCGGTTCTCCTCAAGTCAAGATGTTGCAAGCTGGAGACGAAAAGGCGCCGGACGCGATCGTCCGGCGCCATTCCCGTCGCGGGACTTACGCGGCCTTCTGCGCCGCCTGGTGCTCGACCGTCTTGGGCTGGGCCACCGCGTGACCGATCTGGACCTTGCGCGGCTTCAGCGCCTCGGGCACCTCGCGCACCAGCTCGATGTCGAGCAGGCCGTTGTTGAGGCTCGCCCCCTTGACCTGGACGTAGTCAGCGAGCTGGAAGGTGTGCTCGAAGGCGCGGGTGCCGATACCCCGATGCAGGTAGGTGACCTCCTGCTCGGGCTCCCTGATCCGGCCGCGCACGCTCAGGACGTTTTCCTGGGCGACGATCTCGAGGTCGTCCTCGGCGAAGCCCGCCACCGCCATCGTGATCCGGTATTGGTTCTCGCCGGTCTTGATGATGTTGTAGGGCGGATAGGAGACGTCCCGCGCCCCGGCCATTTCGAACAGCTTGTCGAAACGGTCGAAGCCGACCGAGTACGGGAACAGCGAGTTCAAGTTGTAGGTACGCATGTCCAGTCCTCCTTTGAGCGACCGACAGTGTGCCCGTCTACCGACCGGGCACGCCACTTGGCCGTACGACCCTGTCAACTGCGCCAGGCTCCGCATGGCAACCTGGCGACTGCGCAGATGGGGATTGGGGTCCCGGAGTTCAAGACCTAGTCGCTCGATGCGAAGTATCGGCGCGGGCGGTGCGGAACGCGCGACCGCAATCACAGGCCAGCAGCTAAGCGCGGGTGAACGCCCGCTCGGCGGCGCTCTGCAGCGTCGTGTCGTCGAACGGCTTTTGCAGCCGCGGCAGCTGCTCGTAGCTCTCCGGCACCACCGCGGCGTCGAGCCCGGTGGCCAGGATCACCGGCACACCGCGGGCAAGCAGCTCGTCGGCCAGCGGATAGACCGGCTCGCCCGCGAGGTCGACGTCGAGGATCGCGCCCGAGAGCGCCTTGTCGCGCGCCAGCTCCTTGGCCGGGTTGAGGTGCCCGACCGGCCCCACCACCTCGACGCCGAGCGCGCTCAGCATCCGCTCCAGGTCCATCGCGACCAGATACTCGTCCTCCACCACGAGGACGCTCAGGCCCTGGAGCGATCCCTTCATCGCGCCGTCTCCGCTTCCTCGACCACCATCAGCGCGACCTCCCGCGTGGGGCCGGCAGCCTGATCACGCACTCCAGGCCGTCGGGGTGGAAGACGATCTCCGACGAGCCGCCCAGCATGTAGGGCAGGCTCTGCTCGATGATGCGCGAGCCGAAGCCCTTCTTTCGGGGCGGGCCCTCCAGCTTCAGCCCCGTCTCCCGCCAGCGGATGATCACCTCGCCCGAATCGGCGTCGTCGACGCACCCGGAGATGTCGATCCGCCCGGCCGGACCCGCGAGCGCGCCATACTTGACGGCGTTGGTGCCGAGCTCGTGCAGGGTCAGGGTGATGGCCTGGGCGGCGCTCGGCGGGAAGGCGAGTGCCGGCCCGTCGAGGCTGTAGTCGTCGCCGTCGCGCGCGCCGCGCGCCTCGAGTTCCTGCCGCGCGATGCGGCGGAAGCTGACGTCTCCGTTCGGCTGGCGCGCGAGCAGGTCCTGCGTGCGCGCGAGCGCGCC
>CAZXYL010000112.1:0-1587 GCA_964644915.1 uncultured Geminicoccaceae bacterium | reverse complement strand
ATGGGTGGCGACCAGGACGTCGATGTGGCCGTCGGTGGTCTCGCGGATGCTGTCCGCGACCCTTTTCATCCGCTCGTTCTGGCCCTGGGTGCCGAGCAGGACACCGCAGTCGACGAGCATGTAGAGCGGCCGGTCCTCGCGGGGGAAGGTCAGGAGGAAGCAGTCGCCGAGCCCCTGCCGGTACATGCGCACCGAGACTTCCGCCGGGGGCCGACCGTTCGGGTGAGTGTCGCCGCCATCGCGTCCAGGCGCTGCCTCGGTAGCGGCTCTGGGCCTGCGTGCCATCGGCCTGATCCCTCAAAGCCCTCGGTGAAGGAACGCGAACGGCTCGTCGTCAGGGGCGGCACCAGCGCGCGCGAAGTACGTCGCCCCGAGTGAGATCGTCTCGCCGGCGAAAAGAAACCGGCGCTGCCGCTCCATTCGGCGGTCGCTCCGGATATTCTTCCTGACCGCGTAGCGCACCCGCCTGGTGCTCATGTCGATGAGCAGCGTGCAGCCGCCGCGGAATTTGAAGTCGGCGGGAGGCTGCTCACCCGGAGGTCGCTTCTCGGCCTCCCGTTGCGCCTCGACGGTGCGATAGCCCATGCGGGACTGCGTGATCTCGATCACGAGCTCGGCGATCTGCTGCCCGTCCGGCCCGACGCGCCGGGCCGGGCGGACGGAGTGGACGTGAACCGTCGGCAGACCGTCCACCCGGCTGCGCTCGATCGTCGGCGGCGCCGTCTCGCCCAGCGCCAGACCCATCGCTTCCTCGTGCTCCCGACCGAGGCCGTTCTGCTTGAGCCAGCGCCAGACCAGATGCCGGTTCCCGATGATGCCCCGCTCCCGATCGCCGTTGTCGCGTCGCCAGATCTCTTCCCGGTCGTCGGGGATGCCAAGATGGAGGTCAGGCATCCGATCGATCGGGAACTCGGCCCTCGGCGCATGCCAGCGCAGGCTTTCGATCGCGAGCGAGCGGCAGTCCGACGGATAGATGCCGCGGCGGCGAAACGCCTCGACCACGGCGATGCGGTAGCCGAGGTCGTCGTCTTGCACGAGATCCTCGTCCGCGGTGATCAAGGCGCGGAGGTAGTCACCGAACGTGACGTCCACCGCGGGGCAGTAGTCGAGCGCGCGGATGCACATCCGCAGCACGTGGCCTGCGGCCTTGTTCGCCTCCCGAGCCATGCGGTTCAGCAGGTCGGGATGCAGGTCCGAGGTCGGGAATGCCGTGCCGCTGCCGGTGACGAGGCGCAGGAGGTCGGCGACGCGGGCCTTGTAGATGGCGAGGAAGGCATCGAAGATGGCCGCGACCAGGATCGCGCCGCGCTCGTGCGGCCCGAAGGTGCGCCCGAGGAGCGTGGGGTCCGGCTCGTTGGTCTCCGGGTCGACCTGATCGATCGCGCTGCGGAGCGCGCCGTGCATGCCCAGCGCCTGCCCGAACTGCCGGGCGAGGTCGCCGAGCAGGTTCTGCCTGCCGAGATCTCCCCGGGTCCGGGCGATCTGATGGCGGACCGCTTCGGGCAGGCTGAAGTGTTGGAACAGGGCCACGATATCGGCGAACGCCTCGTGAAAGGCGAGGGCATCGGGCCCGCTCGGTTCGATGTA
>CAZXYL010000111.1:0-2514 GCA_964644915.1 uncultured Geminicoccaceae bacterium | reverse complement strand
CTTCTTCCCTTTCGCCGACGGGCTGGAAGCGGCGCTCGATGCCGGCGTCACGGCGGCGATCCAGCCGGGCGGCAGCTTGCGCGACCCGGACGTCATCACCGCCGCCGACCGGGCCGGCGCCGCCATGGTGTTCACCGGCATCCGCCATTTCCGCCACTGACGGGCTTCAGCGCGGCTGGCCGAGCACAAGCACCTGCTGCCGGCCGAAGCCCTGGTCGGCCCTCGTCTACGGCGCTCGGCCGGACCAGGAGGCGGCCTCGCGGCTACTGTTCTTCGGCGGCTGCTTGCAGAGCCTCGAGCGTGAAGACGTAATCCGTGTCGGTGAGCGGCTTGTGGCAAGCCAGGCAGGGTGCCTCGTTCGTGCCCGCCCTGTGCTCGCCCGCTGGCGTGAAGACGGCGTAGCGCCAGTCGTCGTTGCGCAGGATCTCCGGCACCTCGTCACCCCAGCCGGCCGACTTCTCCATCGCCGTCAAGGAGAGGAGCTCCGCCTCGACGAAGTGGCCGTTCGCGCCCTCCACGGGCACGCCGGCGCCATCGAGCTCGGCGCCGCGGATCTCGACCAGAAAATACGCCCCGGGAGGAAACGGCCCGCCGTCACGGGCGGCGTCCAACGCCGCATCGTTGGCCCAGTAATGGCGAACCTGCTTGCGCTCGGGGAAGCTGATCGTCGTGTAACGGGTGAAGTCGTCCTCATAAGTTGCTGGAAAGTGCGGCCTGGTACCGGCGAGCTCGGCGCTCAGGGTCCCGGCCGCCTCCGGCGCAGCTCCCGGCAAGGCGGCAAAGTGGGCGGCGAGGTTCTCGATCTCGGCGTCTTCGAGCTGGGCCGCGATCGCGTTCATCAGCGGATTGGTCCGCGTCCCCTCGCGAAACGCTTTGATCTGCGCCTCGAGGTAGGGCGCCTTCTGCGCCGCCAGATTGGGGATGTCGCCCGAGACGCTGACGCCGGCCTCGCCGTGGCACCCGGCGCATTGTTGGGCCATCTCGCGTCCGGCTTCGGGATCGGCGGCCAGGACCGGGGCCGCGGCCAGCGCCGCAGCCACGCACAAGGTGATCCGGGGCATGAGGTCTCCTCCGCTGGCCATCTTCATTTCAGCGGCTTTATAGCTCCTGCACGCCGCACCCGGCGAATCAAGTTGGCGTTACGCCGATCGCGACCGGAGGTGAGGCTCGCCGCGGAGGCGCCGATCCGGTGGCCGGTCGGGTTCACCACATGCACGCGACGTTCTCGGACGGGAACCCTCGGGCCGGGTCGGTGCGAACCCGTCCCCGGCGATCACGCGGGCAGGCCGGCCTTGACCAGGCCATGGCGAAGATGCTCGGCGTCGGCCTGCTCCTTGAAGGGGAGCGAGGCGAGGAAGCCGTCGACGGTCAGGTTGGGATTCTCGGCCACGACGTGCGCGACCACCAGCTTCGCCTCGAGCTCCCGATCCATCTGCGCGTAACTGGCCGCGAGATAGAGCAGGTGATCGAGCCGCGGCTTCAGCATGCGGTTGACGTTCTCGACCACGTGCGTGTAGCCGTTCAACAAGTAGTAGTTGAGGGAGATGTTGCCGTAATAGTCCTCTGAATGGTGCGGATTGAGCCGCATCGAGCGTTGGGCGAGCTCGAGCCCTTCCCTGGCCCGGCCCTGCAACGGCAGCATCCAGGTCCCGAGGTCCTGCAGCAGCTCGGCCGCGTTCGGGTTGATCGCGAGCGCCGCCTCGTAAGCCTCCACGGCGCGCTCGAAGTCGCCGATCGCCTGATAGACGTCACCGAGCGCCCAGTGCGCATCGAAGCTGCCCAACTCGAGCTCGACCGCCTGCTCGGCCCAGCGTTGCGCCTGGCGCAGCGATTCCGCAGGGTCCGAAGTCCAGCGCCACCAATACTCGGCCATGAAGGTCCAGGCGACGTAGGCGTAGGCGGCGGCATAGCCCGGATCGAGCTCGAGCGCCCGAATCGCCGCCTGGCGCGCGCGCTGATTGGTCGCCTGCCTCGAGGGTTCGAACAGGTCGCGCCATTGCAGGGCGTAGTCGTAGGCGGCGAGGCTGACCGTGCCCGCCCTGGAGAAGTCGGCGAACTCCGCCGGCGTCACGCTAGCCTCGCGCCCCTCCAGGCCGGCGAGGATGCGCTGGGCGAGCTGGCGCTGCGCCGCGCCCGGGTCGTCCGCTCGCAGCTCGAAGGCCTCGGCCCACACCGGCTCGCCGCTCTTGGCCTCGATCAGCTCCGAGCGGACCACCATCTCGCCGCCCGCCCGCCCGGCGCTGCCGCGCACCAGATGCGTGGCCCCCAGCTCGGCGGCGATCTTGATCACGTCCTGCTCGTGCGGCGGATAATCGAAGGTGGAGGCGCTGGCCAGCACCGTCAGGTGGGGGAAGCGGCCGAGATAGCGGGCCAGCTCCTCCGCCACGCCCTCGCTGAAATAACTGGAGGCGTTGTCGCTCTCGAGGTCCGCGAACGGCAGCACGGCGATGCTCGGCCGATCGTCCGTGACCTGCATCCGGTCCCGCTGCTTGAGGTCGTCGACCAGGAAGGCGG
>CAZXYL010000110.1:0-2363 GCA_964644915.1 uncultured Geminicoccaceae bacterium | reverse complement strand
CGCGGCATGATGGGCGACGGTGTTATCGACATCAAAAGGATCCGCGGCTGGGTCGAGGCCGCGGGCTACGAGAGTATGATCGACGTCGAGATCTTCTCCCAGCTCGACTGGTGGCAGCGGGACCCGGACGAGGTGCTGCCCATCATGACCGAGCGCTACCGAACCGTGGTCTGAACCAGTTCTCGAGAGGGGGTACATGTTTCGCGACGCTCGAGAGATCGAGGACGCCAGCGTCATCGAGTGCGACCTCGCGGTCGTCGGCGCGGGAGCGGCAGGGATCGCCATCGCGCACAGCATGGCCGGCAGCCGCCACCAGGTCTGCCTGGTCGAGAGCGGCGGGCTCGAGTTCGATCCCGCGGTCCAGGACATGTATGTCGGCGACGTCGTGGGCCTGCCGTATGACAAGCTCGACATCGCTCGCCTGCGGTTCTTCGGCGGCGCGACCAACCACTGGGCCGGCCGCTCCCGGCCACTGGACGAGATCGACTTCGAGACGCGCGAGTGGGTCCCGTACAGCGGCTGGCCGATCACCCGCGCCGAGCTGGAGCCGTTCTATCTGCGGGCGCAGGAGATGTGCCAGCTCGGCCCGTTCGAGTATCGGGCCGAGAGCTGGCTCGGCCCCGACGAGGTCGCGCTGCCGCTCGAGGAGGAGGCGCTCCGAAGTCTCGTCTGGCAGTACAGCCCGCCGACCCGCTTCGGGGAAGCGTACGGGGCCGAGCTCGAGGCCGCTTCGAACGTCGACGTCCTCCTGCACGCCAACCTGGTCGAGATCGCGGCGAACGAGGCCGGCACGCGGGTCGAGGCCCTGCAGGTCGCGACGCTGGACGGTCGGCGGCTGACGGTGCGCGCGCGCGAGTTCGTGCTCGCCTGCGGCGGCCTCGAGAACGCGCGCCTGCTCCTGATCGCAAATCAGGGCGACGCCGGCGGGCTCGGCGAGGGGCGCGAGCACGTCGGCCGCTTCTTCATGGAGCACCCGCACCTCGCGGCGGCGCGCGCGCTGGTGACGGAGCCGCATCTGCTCGGCTTCTACGACTATGGCCGGCGCGCCGTCCCCCGCCACGGCCACTCGATCGTGGGCTGTCTCAATCTCAGCCCGGCCGAGCAACGGCGGCAGGGCGTGTTGAACTGCGATTTCAATGTCACGGCCGACAACGTCGGCGATACCGGCTTCGCCGCCATGCGTCGGATCTGGAAGGCGCTTCGAGGCGGCAACCTGCCCGACGATCTCGCCGCCGATCTGCGGCGGGTGCTGTTCGACATCGACGATACGGTGGCTGGCCTGCTCAGCCGCCTGAACCTGCGTGACTACCAGGCAGAGACGGGCAGCTTCTTGCTGTGGAGCTCTGCCGAGCAGGCACCCAACCCGGACAGCCGCGTAGTCCTGAGCGAGCAGCGCGACGCGCTGGGCCTGCCGCGCATCGCGCTCGACTGGCGCCTGCTGGAGCTCGACGAGCGCTCGCTGCGCGTGGCGCACCAAGTGGTCGCCGAGCAGCTGGGGCAGGCCGGGCTCGGCCGGGTCCAGATCCAGGACTGGCTGAGCGCCGCTGCCGATGGCTGGGCGCCCGAGCTGATCGGGGGCCACCACCATATGGGCACGACCCGGATGGCGGACGAGCCGACGCGGGGCGTGGTCGACCGGCACTGCCGGATGCACGGCGTCGCCAATCTCCACATCGCCGGCAGCTCGGTCTTCCCGACCTCGGGCAGCGCCAATCCGACGCTCACCATCGTGGCGCTGGCGCTGCGCCTGGCCGAGACGCTCGAGGCGAAGCTCGCTTGAGCCGCGCGCGGGTCAGTTGCCCGGAGCCGCGGGCGCCGGCGGCTCGAGAGACGCCGTCTCCGCTCCGTCGCTTTGCTCCTGCCAGGGCAGGCGCACCTGCGAGGACAGCCGGCGCAGGACGTAGCCCGGTCGGGCGCAGCCCGCGAGCAGGAGGCGGCCGGTGCCGCGCGCCCAGTGGCGATTGGCGATCTCGAAGCCGGCCGCCCGGTACTGCACCCGCGCCAGCATCAGGCTCTCGTCGCGCAGGCGGTGCCACCAGGGCCGGCTGCTCCAGTCGCGCATGAACTCGTCCCGGCTCGGCTCCGGGCGACCGGCGCGGCGCGCCCGCATGCAGGCATGGACCCACTCGCAGGCCAGCCAGTTCTGGCGAGGTCGGGCGGTCATGACCGAGGTCTCGTGAATGCGATACCTGGTCAGCGTCTCCTTCTGCTGCAGGACCAGATGGCCGTGCTCGGCGACCCGGTTCCAGAGGTCGATGTCCTCGGCGCCGTCGAATTCGGGCCGGTAGCCGCCCAGCTCCAGCACGGTCGGCCGATGCATCGCCACGGACGTGTGGCTCAGACCGATCATCTGACCGCTCGCG
>CAZXYL010000109.1:0-3651 GCA_964644915.1 uncultured Geminicoccaceae bacterium | reverse complement strand
TCGAAGCCCTCGGTGAACCAGCCGTACACCGGCGCGAGCAGCTCGTGCGCCTCGGTGCGCCGGCCCTGCTCGGCCCAGAGGCGGGCGAGGCTGGTCGCGGCGCGCAGTTCGAGAATCCTGTTCTCCTGGCGACGGGCGATGGCCAGCGCGTCGCGAAAGCATGTCTCGACGACGCTGAGATTGGGGTCGGGGCGTTTCAGCCAAAGCTCACCCTCAAGCAGTCGGACCAACGGGTCTTGGAAGGCAATGCCCGTTCGGGCTGCCAAGCGCTTCTGATCGGCGAGCAGGGAACAAGCTTCCTCAAGCTCACCCATGCGGCTGAGAATCGTCGCGAGTGCGGGCAAAGCGGTTGCACTGACTAGGGGAGAGTTCATGGTTTCGGCTGCCGCGCGGGCGTGACGCAGGTCGGCCACTGCCGCTTCGATGCGGCCCTCCTCTGCATGCGCCCAGCCCCGCAGGACGAGGCCCCAGATACGCCAGAACTCGAAGCCGTGCTCATCGGCGAGCGCAACCAGCTCTGCCGCGTTGCCACCATCGCGGAGCGGCCGCCGGAAGAAGCTGGCGATCCCCGTGGATCCCAGGGCTTGCGCCAAGCTGAAGGGGTGAGACGACGCACGGGCCATCTCGAGTGCCTCGTCGCTCCGCGTCAGCGACTGATCAGGGAACCCGTTTAGGAAGAGCACCGATGCCAGGTGGCCGAGACAGGTGACCGCCGGGCTCCCCGTGGGCTGGCGCGCCAAGGCGCCCAGGTGGACCGGATCATACAACGCAAGCGCCTGCTCGAGATGCCTTCGGGCCGCGCCCAGCCGCCCGGCGTATCTGTCGACGATGCCCACCGCAAGGTGGCCTTCGAACAGATGGCTGAGCGAACCCTCCCGCTCGCCCAGCCTCAGCAACTCGGCGCCCAGCTCCCCCGCAGCTGCGACATCCCCCCGTACCATGTACAGAATACGGAGCCCTTGGAGCGCAGCTCGACTCTGATCGCTATCGCCACTGCTCCGGCAGAGTTCGCGAACTTGCCCGTAGGTCTCCTCGACCTCCTCGGCAGCGAACCCTTTGGTGGCGGAGAACGCCGGAGCTAGATGCATCAGCACCTCGAGCTCGCGCCGGGTGCGCTCCGGGCTGTTCGGGAGCCCCGTCAGGGCGTCGCGGGCCGTGACCAGATGCTGGATCGCCTCAAGGTTCGCGGAGCGCTCGGCCGCGCGCCGCCCCGCCTCAAATCGGTACTGGAACGCCTTCTCGATATTGCCCGCGATGCCGTAATGATGGGCGAGCACCTCAGGTTCCGGCACGATGGTCTCGGGTAGGGTCTCAAGGTGCCGCGCGATCCGGCCATGCAGCTCCTGGCGCCTGCTGCGCAGCAGACTCTCGTATGCGGCGTCCTGGACGAGCGCGTGCTTGAAGGTGTAGATCGCGGCTGGCGGAGTGCCGCGGCGGAAGATCAGCTCCGAGGCGACCAGCTGGTCGAGGGCTTGTCCCAGGTCGTCGTCTGAGAGGGTTGAGACCGCGGCGAGGAGCGCGTGATGGAACTCGCGCCCGATGACCGCGCCGATCTGGGCGACTTCCTTGACCGGCGCCAGGCGATCAAGCCGCGCCATGAGTGAGTCGTGCAACGTCGCCGGGATCGCCAAAGGCGGGAGCGGGCCGGTGAGCTCGTAGCGGTCGCCGGCATCGATGAGAAGGCCCAGCTCCAGGACCGCCTTTGTGAGTTCCTCGACGAACAGGGGGATGCCGTCGGTCTTGGCGACGATCTGCTCAAGAATCTCGTCTGGCAGCGCCTTGCCGCCAGTAAGCCGCTCGACTATCGCGGCGCCCTGGCGCCGGCCAAGGCGGTTCAGCGGCAACTGGGTGACATGCGCCTGACCAGCCCAGGGCGGGTCAAACTCGGGGCGGAAGGTGATCAGCACCAGGACCGGCAGGCGCCGCACCCGCTCGACCACCAGATCGAGCAGCTCGAGCGTGGTCGGGTCGATCCAATGCAGGTCCTCATAGACGGCCAGTACCGGCTGCCGTTTCGAGAGGCCTGCGAGCTGGTCCACCAGCGCCTGCAAGGTCCGCCGCTTCTGCACCTCCGGGGGGAGAGCCGGCGCGCGATAGCGCTCGCCGGTCGGCACCCCGAGCAGGGCGGCGAGCAGGGGCACGACCTCGTCCAGCCGCTCGCTCGATTGGCCGAGCGCCGCCTCAAGCGCGGCCAGCTGCACTTGCGGCGGGTTGTCGCGATCGAGCCGTGTCGCCCGCTCCAGCAGCGCGATCACCGGGTAGAGGGCGCTGTTGGTGTGGTACGGCGAGCAGTAGTGGCTGAGCGGCGTGTAGTGCTCGTCGCCGAGCCGCTCGCGCAGCGCCCGGATCGCGCGCGACTTGCCGATGCCGGGCTCGCCGGCCAGCAGCACCACCTGGCCGTCGCCGTCCTTGGCCCAGGCCCAGCGCTCGAGCAGGATGCCGAGCTCGTGCTCGCGCCCGACCAGGGGCGTGAGCCGCTCGCCGTGCAGCGCCTCGAACCGGCCTTCGGCATGACCCTCGCCTTCGACCCGCCAGGCGGTCAATGGCTCGGCGAAACCCTTGAGCCGCCGAGGGCCGAGGTCGGCCAGCTCGAACAGCCCGCCGACGAGCCGGCGCGTTGCCTGGCTGATCACGACGCTGCCCGGCTCGGCGAGCGCCTGCATTCGGGCCGCAAGGTTGGGCGTCTCACCGACCACGGTCTGCTCCTGCGCCGGGCCGTCACCGATCAGCTCGCCGACCATGACCAGGCCGGTGGCGATCCCGACCCGCACCGCGAGCGGCTCGCCGCCGGGGTTGCTCAGGTGCCCGACCGCTTGGGTGATGGCGAGCCCCGCGCGCACGGCCCGCTCGGCCTCGTCCTCGTGCGCCCGCGGCCAGCCGAAATAGGCCAAGACGCCATCGCCCATGTATTTGGCGATGTGGCCCTCGAAGCGGGTGATCACGCCGGCGCAGGCGTCCTGATACGCCCGAATCACGGCGCCCATGTCCTCGGGGTCGAGGTCGGCCGATAGTTCGGTCGAGCCGACCAGGTCCACGAACATCACCGTCAGCTGGCGCCGCTCGGCTTCCGTCCGCCGATCAGAGATGAGCACCGGCGGAGAGCCGGGCTCGCCCCCTGCGGGCCGCTCCAACTCGCGGAGCCGCGCGATGGCGTCGAGCAGCCGGCGCCGGTGACCGACCACCCCCACCCCGACGTCCTTGAGGTCCTCCGCCGTCAGCGTCGGCAGAACGTCGGCATCGATCGCGTTGTCGCGAAACGCCGGCTCGTACTGCTCGAGCCCAAGGTCCCGAAGCCAGGCGGCGACGTCCACCCTTGCATGTCCACTCGAACCCGCACGTGTAGAGCTTCGCGCCCGGTCGCCGGCGAGTCCAGCAGAGTTTCCGACCGCAGCAACGGGCGGGATCGCGGCGAGGGTGGACATGAGGCCCTGGCCATTTCGAGGACCGGCCCTAAGTTGAGCTGTCCGTTCAGCCGAGCGAGCCATGGATTATCCCCGCATCGACCTTCTGCCCGGCCAGGACCGACGGCTGCGCGCCGGCCATCCCTGGGTCTATTCCAACGAGCTGCAGATGGACGAGGCGGCGCGGACGCGCGCGCCGGGCGAGGTCGTGTGCCTGTTCGCCGACGGCAAGCCGTTCGCGCTCGCGCAC
>CAZXYL010000108.1:0-1959 GCA_964644915.1 uncultured Geminicoccaceae bacterium | reverse complement strand
GGAGGAGACCCGGCACATGATGGGCCTGATCCGCAAGGTGCGCGAGCGCGGGGTCACGCTCCTTCTGGTCGAGCACGACATGCAGGCGGTGATGGGCCTGTGCGATCGGATCACGGTGCTCAACTTCGGCCGCCTGCTCGCCGAGGGCGCACCCGAGGAGATCCAGAGCCATCCCCAGGTGATCGAGGCTTATCTCGGAGCGCCGCACGATGCTGCTCTCCATTGAGGCGGCTGCGGTCCACTACCAGAAGGTGGCGGCGCTCAAGGGCGTCAGCCTCGAGGTGGCCGAAGGCTCGATCGTGACCATCATCGGCGCCAACGGCGCCGGCAAGAGCACCACGCTGCGCGCGATCTCGGGGCTGGCGAAGCTGTCGGCGGGCAGCATCCGCTTTGCGGGCGAGCGGATCGACGGCCAGCCGCCGGAGGCGATCGTCGGCATGGGCATCGGCCACGTCCCGGAGGGCCGGCGCGTGTTCCCCGAGCTCACGGTCTACGAGAACCTGATGACGGGCGCGTTCCTGCGCCGGGATCGCCGGGCGATCGAGGCCGACCTCGACGAGGTCTTCGCGCATTTCCCGCGGCTCTTGGAGCGCCGCTCCCAGTGGGCCAAGACGCTCTCGGGTGGGGAGCAGCAGATGCTGGCGATCGGGCGCGCGCTCATGGGCCGGCCCAGGCTCCTGCTCCTGGACGAGCCGTCGATGGGTCTCTCTCCTCTCCTGGTGCAGGAGATCGGGCGCATCATCATCCGGATCAACCGCGAGCGCGGCGTGCCGGTGGTGCTGGTGGAGCAGAACGCCGCGCTAGCACTCGGGCTGGCAGGCTATGCCTACGTGCTCGAGACCGGCAGCGTGGCGCTGGCGGGCCCGGCCCGCGAGCTGCGGACCAACGATCATGTGCGCCGTGCCTACCTCGGCGGGTGACGAGGGCGGCTGGAGCAGCGCCGACGCCGACTGGGAGCGGCTGCAGGTCGATGCCGCGGAGGCGTATGCGGCGGGCGATCTCGCGGCGGCCGCGGTGAGCTGGGCTGTGGCGCTGCGCACCGCACGCGCGAGTTTTCAGACCAACGATCCCCGGCTCGCGACCAGCCTCGCCAATCACGCCGCCGCGCTTCGCGAGAAGGGCGAGGCCGTTCCGGCCAGGCTGTGGCAGGAGGCGCTCGAGATCTGGGACGAGACGCCGGCCTGGCTCGCCCGCCAGCCCTTCACGCCCCGTGCTCGCAGCTCCCTCTTCCACCTGCGGCTCGAGGCCAAGCACCCCGATGCTTACGATGCGAGTCTGCGCCGCCGCGCCGAGGCACTTCTGGTCAGCGGTCGCGAGCTGACGCGGGCGCTGGCCGGGGCGGGTTCCAAGGCGCCGGACCTGACGGCCTGGCAGCGCGCCCGACCCGCCGGCTTCGATACCATGCGCAAGCTGCTGGCGGCGGTCCACCTGCTCGCGCGCGGGGCGTGACCCGGCGGGTCACGGCGCGCCCGGCTCAAGAGCCGCGGTTGCCCTGCGCCCGCGGCGGAGCAGCGCCTTCAGCTTCGGGCCCAGGCTTTCCAGGCCGCCGGGCAGGAACAGCATCGCGAGGATCAGGATGCCGCCATAGAACAGGGGCCGCAGCTCGTCCGCGCCGAGCTGGCGCAGCGCCACCTCGTTCACGATCGTGAGTGCCACCACGCCGAGGATTGGGCCGAAGAAGGTCGCGGTGCCGCCCACGATCACCCAGATCAGCACGAACACCATCTGCGAGACGTCGAAGCGGTTCGGGTTGACCGTGCCGATGTAGTGCGCGAGCAGGGCGCCCGAGACGCCGGCGAAGAACGAGGCCAGCACGAAGGCGAGCGTGCGGTAGCGCCGGGTGTCGACGCCCACCGATTCCGCGAGCTGATCGCGCCAGTGCACGGCGTGGAAGGTGAGCCCGATGCGCGAGTGCTCGATCCTCCAGAGGAGGAACAGCGAGAGCGAGACCACGGCGAG
>CAZXYL010000107.1:0-5868 GCA_964644915.1 uncultured Geminicoccaceae bacterium | reverse complement strand
GCGGTCACCTTCTTCGGCCTGCTGCTGGTCACCTTCCTGATCGGGCGCGTGGTGCCGATCGACCCGGTGCTCGCCGCCGTGGGCGACCGGGCGCCGGCCGACGTCTACGAGCGGGTCCGCATCGAGCTGGGCCTCCATCTGCCGCTCTGGCAGCAGTTCCTGATCTACGTCGGCGACGTGCTGCGGGGCGATTTCGGCCAGTCGGTCCTGACCGCGCGGCCGGTGCTCGAGGACATCCGGCGGGTGTTCCCGGCCACGCTCGAGCTCGCGACCGTGGCCACGCTGATCGGTGTGGCGCTCGGCGTGCCGCTGGGCGTCATGGCGGCGGTCCACCAGAGCCGCTGGCCGGATCATCTGATCCGGGTCGTGGGCCTGATCGGCTATTCGGTCCCGGTGTTCTGGCTGGGGCTCGTCGGGCTGCTGGTGTTCTACGCCAAGCTCGGCTGGGTCGCAGGTCCCGGGCGGCTCGACATCTACTACGACGGCCTGGTCGATCCGATCACCGGCGTGATCCTGATCGATGCGGCGATCGCGCGCGAGTGGGCCGTGCTCAAGAACGCCTTCGATCACATCATCCTGCCGGCCTCGATCCTCGGCTACTTCTCGCTCGCCTACGTCGCGCGCATGACCCGCAGCCTCATGATCGAGCAGCTGCGGCAGGAGTACATCACCACCGCCCGCGTCAAGGGCCTCTCCGAGACCCGGGTGATCTGGCGCCACGCGCTCGGCAACACGGCGGTGCCGCTGATCACCGTGATCGCGCTCTCCTACGCCCACCTGCTGGAGGGCTCGGTGCTCACCGAGATCGTGTTCGCCTGGCCGGGCCTCGGCTCGTACATCACCAACTCGCTGCTCAGCGCCGACATGAACGCGGTGCTCGGCGGCACGATCGTGGTCGGCGCCGTCTTCATCGGCCTCAACCTTCTGTCCGATCTGCTGTACCGGGTACTGGATCCCCGCGCGCGATGACCGTGGCCCTGCCGGCGAACCGGTGCGGCCGACGCCCTCGGAGCGGGCGTGAGCGCGGTGCGAGCGGAAGGGGAGGTGGTCGTGGCCAGGGCTGACGTCTGGGAATCCGGCGAGGCGTACGAGCGCTACGTCGGGCGCTGGAGCCGACGGGTCGCGGCCGAGTTTCTGGACTGGCTGACGCTCTCACCGGGTCTTCGGGTGCTCGACCTGGGCTGTGGCACCGGCGCGCTCATGGGCGAGGTGCTCGAGCGATGCGCGCCAGCCGCGGTGGTCGGTCTCGATCCCGCCGAGGCTTTTCTGGCGGTCGCCCGCGTGCGGGTTCCGGATGCCCGGGCCCGTTTCGAGCGGGGCGAAGCCCAGGCCCTGCCGTTCCGTGACGACGCGTTCGACGCGGCGGTCTCGGGGCTCGTCCTCAACTTCGTGCCGGATGCTCCGCGGGCGGTGGCCGAGCTGCGCCGGGTCGTGCGGCCGTCCGGCACGGTCGCGCTGTACGTCTGGGATTATGCCGGCGAGATGCAGTTCATGCGCCATTTCTGGGACACCGCCGCCGCACTCGACGAGGAGGCCGCTGCCCTGGACGAAGGCCGACGCTTTCCGATCTGCTCACCCGATGCGCTCGCGGGCCTGTTGCGGAGCGCAGGATTCGATGCGGTCGAGACCCGCGCGATTACGATCCCGACCGTCTTTGCCGACTTCGACGACTTCTGGTCACCTTTCCTGGGCGGCCAGGGGCCTGCGCCCGGCTACGCGATGTCGCTGCCCGAGCAGGCCCGCACGGCGCTGCGCGATCGCCTGCGTGAGAGCCTGCCGACCGAGCCGAACGGCCGCATCGCTCTCGTCGCGCGCGCGTGGGCGATCCGTGGGCGGGTGCCGCCGGCATGAGGCGGCCGACCTCGCGATGAGGGCGGTCCTGCCGTCGCGTTCTCCGTCCTGGCGCGACTGGCTGCTCAGCGACACGCCGGGCTCGCGCCGGCAGGCGGCGCTGGGCCGCGCCTGGCTGGGCTGGTTGACCTTCGCCCGCAACCCGCTCGCCATGGTCGGCCTGGGCATCGTGCTGACCCTTCTCGTGGTCGCCGCGGCGGCGCCGCTCCTGGCCACCCATTCGCCCACCGCCCAGGTCCTCGCCGACCGCCTGCAGCCGCCATCGGCCGCGCACTGGCTCGGCACCGACCAGCTCGGCCGCGACATCTATTCGCGCATCGTCTACGGCGCGCGCCTCACGCTCTACATCGTGGGCCTCGTGGTCGTGCTCGTGGGGCCCGTGGGGCTGCTGATCGGCACGGTCGCGGGCTACGTCGGCGGCTGGGTCGACGTCGTGCTGATGCGCATCACCGACATCTTCCTGGCCTTCCCGCGGCTGATCCTGGCGCTCGCCTTCGTGGCGGCGCTCGGGCCGGGCATCGGCAACGCGATCATCGCGATCGCGATCACCGCCTGGCCGCCCTACGCCCGGATCGCGCGCGCCGAGACCCTGACCTTGCGCAACGCCGACTTCATCGCCGCCGCCCGTCTGCAGGGCGCATCGACCCGGCGCATCATCTGGGGCCACATCATGCCCCTTTGCACCTCGTCCCTGATCGTGCGCCTGACCCTCGACATGGCGGGCATCATCCTGATCGCCGCCGGCCTCGGCTTCCTCGGGCTCGGCGCCCAGCCGCCGCTGCCCGAGTGGGGGGCGATGATCTCGACCGGGCGCCAGTACCTGCTCGACCAGTGGTGGGTCGCGACCATGCCCGGGATCGCGATCTTCGTCGTCTCGCTCGGCTTCAACCTTCTGGGCGACGGCCTGCGCGACGTCCTCGACCCGAAGCAGCGGTGAGTCCGCCAGATGCGCCCTTCGAAGCTCTCTTGATCGTGCCGACCGGCCCGTGCGAGCGTGGAGGACGCATGCGCAGCATCGGTCCGGGAAACGGGTGCTTGCTGCGCGCTCGTCCTTGCGTGCCGACGGAGCTCCTCATGTGCCGCAACATCAAGATCCTGCACAACTTCCAGCCACCCGCGACGGACGAAGAGATCCGTGCGGCCTCGCTGCAGTTCGTCCGCAAGCTGAGCGGCTTCACGCGCCCCTCCCAAGCAAACGAGCTCGCTTTCAACCAGGCCGTGGACCAGGTGACCAAAGCGGCCCACGAGCTGCTGGGCTCGCTGGTCACGAACGCTCCGCCCCGCGATCGCGGGGTCGAGGCGATACGGGCCCGCGCCAGATCGGCGGACCGTTTCCACTCCAGCGCAAGGAGAAGTGCCAGCTAGTCTAGTGCGGCGGCCCGGATCAGGGGGATGTCTGGTTCGTGGACAAGCCTTCCCGCAACGATCTGCACCCGACCATGAAGCCGGTAGCGTGGCCGAGTCGGTGTCGGGTCGGGCTCCTTGGCGGGCCGGCGGCGCCGTCTCGGCTACCGCACGGCTCGGCGACGGTCGTCGTCTCGGGCTTCGTCGCCGCGCGTTACGCCCCTTTGGGCGCTTCCACGGGCTCTGGCGGCCAACGTGGCGAGTCCGGTCCGCCGCGCGATCTCGGCGCCCTGCTCCAAGGATGCCGCTGTCGCACGCAGCGCTCATGCGCAACGGTTCCCGCGCAGTCGATGAGCTGTATTCTGCGCAATCCGCGCGGCGGCCTGCGCGCGATCGTCGGCCTCGTCGTCTGCATGTGAGCGATCCCGGGACGCGCAGCGTCGCGCGATGGCTACCCTGGCTGTTTGCGCGCTGGGCGTGCCGGAACACGCGCCGGCTGGTGCCGGGCGGTCGATGCACCCTATCGTGAGATGTGCGAGCGCGGGAGGCGACGATGCGTGTCCATCGGTTCGGCGGGCTGACGAGCGATCGGGCAATGGTGCTCGTCGCGCTGCTGTTCGTGTTCTCGCTCGCCTTCCATGCCCTGGTGCTGGCGCTCGGCTTCCACTCCACCCCCGAGGCGGCCCCGAACGGCTATCGGCCGTTCTACAGCATGCCGAACTGGGCCGGCTATCCGGCCTTCTTCCTGCTGCTCGCCCCTGCGCTTTGGCTCTCGTGGACGCCGTTCGTTGGCGCGTGGCGGCGGCTCGCCGATACCGGCGTGCTCCAGGGTGCCGGCGATGCGCGCACGCTCGATCGGGTCGAGGCGGCGATCCGCGGCTGGCGGTGGGTCGCCTGGCTGCTGGCGCTTCTGCTGACGGTGGGCGTGAACACCGCCGACCTGATGCCGGCGGTGGCGAGTTACGCGGGCGATCCGGCCGGCCAGGAGGCCCTGGCCTGCACGGCCCCGGATGCCTTCGGCCGCTGGCTGTTCGAGGGCGACCAGGCGGACGCGACGGCGGCGCAGTGCGAGGCCGCGGGCGTTCGGTACTGGTCCGGCATGCCGGCCCCGGCAGGGCAGGTGGTCTTCGCCGCCGGCGCCGTCCTGCAGCAGATCGGGATCGTCCTGCTCGCCAGCCTGACGTTCTTCCAGCTCCTCCTGCACCCGCTCCTGTTCGCCCTCTTCGGACGGCTCGAGGTCGGCCGCGCGCATGGCCTGCACCTCGCCCTCAACGCCGAATCCCCCCTCAACGAGTTCGGGCTCGAGCACTGGAATCACGCCCTCAACAACGTCTACTGGGCCTTGACCCCGGCGCTGGTCGGCGCCCTGGTCTCGCGCCAGGTCGCGGCCGCGACCGGGGTCATGCATCCCGGCCAGGAGCTGATGAACGTGCTGATCCCGATCGCCGTGCTCGCGCCGATGATCGTCACGGTCATCGCCCGACAGACGCTCCTGCCCGAGGCCTGGAGCCGGCTCGCGCCCAACGGCCCGGCCGATCCGGCGCGCTATCTCGACCAGCGCCTGTGGCCGCTCGACCGCAACTGGTCCTCGAAGCTCGGCATCCTGCTCGCGATCATCTTCGCCGGTCTGGTCATCGGCATGGAACTGCGCCACTTCACGGTCCTCTGAGCTAGTCTAGCCAGCCACAAGGATCACCAAAGGCCTCTCGCACGGCTGGCCGCCCGACGATCGACCGGCGCAGACAGGGGCAAACGCGATGGAGACGGTCATGACCGGCAAGGCTTGGAAGTTCGTGCACCATGTGGCGGCCGAGGCGCAGTGGACCCCCGGCCTGCGCGAGATCTTCGACTACCGCGATCTCGGCATCAAGGATGCCACCGAGGGCGGTTACGTCGCCCACATCATCCGGGCCAACGGCAAGAAGCAGAAGGACGACGTCCAGCACTGGCACGTTCACGAGTGCGGCTTCCAGTTCGTCCTCGTGCTCAACGGCTGGGCGACCTTCGAGTACGAAGGACAGGCGCAGCACACGATCCGCAAAGGCGATGCGATCCTGCAGCCGCCGATGATCAGGCATCGCGAGATCGCCTGCTCGGACGATTTCGAGGTGCTCGAGGTCGTCGCGCCGGCCGACTTCCGCACCCGAATCGTCGATCCGCCCGAGGGCGCGCAGGCGTCCGAATAGATCCTGCCGGCGTTGCGCTCTCGGCCTCGAGCCTCCGGCGCCTGGCACCTGAGTTCGGCTTGTGGGTGGCTCTATGCGGCGCCGCCCGCAGGGCAGCGGTTCGAGCCCAAGCAGCCGCGCCTCACGATGCGGCGCGCCCGCGCTGGAGGCGGAGCAAGGCTCCGCGCCCCTGCCAGAGCAGGGCCACCACCACCGCGGCCAGCAGCGCCGATGCGATCAGCCAGCCGCTGGACCAGTCGAGTGAGATCTCCAGCCAGGAGACGTAGCGCAGTTCCGCCGCACGCTCGAGCATCCCTCATGCGAGGCTGGGGGTGGTCAGGTCTCGAATCGATCGAGCCGGGCGATGGCGAGCGCCAGAGCCTGGGCGCGCGGGATCAGGGTGTCGAGGTGGCAGACCTCGTCCGGCGCGTGCGACTGCTCGCCGATCGGGCCGGTGCCGCACACCGTCGGCGCGCCGGCCGCCGAGGTGAAGCCCGAATCGGCCGAT
>CAZXYL010000106.1:0-1571 GCA_964644915.1 uncultured Geminicoccaceae bacterium | reverse complement strand
GAACCAGGTGACGCTGCTGCTGGAGCTGCTCGACGACGCCGGCGCCGTGCTGGCGATGCTGCGCCCCGGCGAACCCGCAGGCGCAGGATCGGCGGCGGAGCTGCAGGGCGTCCTCCCGGGCTCGGGTGACCGGCGACGGGGTCCGCCGCGGCGGCCCCAAGAGAATGCCCGACCGCACCAGCGATCCGCGCCTTTCACCTCGGCCGAGGCATCCTCGCGCGCTCGCGACTGAGCCGGGCGCCCCCGGTCGGCGCGCAACCGCGGCCCGCCTGCGAGCGAGCGCATAGGCTTGCCCGATGCGCTGCGGCGGGCCACAGTCGCGGCGAGGACACCGGGGTGCACAGGGAGGTGCGGATGAGCGCGCAGCATGCCGGCGATCGGCGCTCGATTCTGGGGCGGCACTTCCTGCTCGCGCCGCTGGCGCCCGGCGAGCTCGACCGGGTCCTGCACATGGTGAGCGAGCGCCAGCTCAGGAACGGGCAGGTGATCTTCCAGAAGGGCGACGCCGGGACCAGCCTGATGGCCGTGCTCCACGGCCGGGTCAAGATCAGCGCCTACTCCGAGGACGGCAAGGAGATCATCTTGAACATCGTCGAGCCGGGTCAGATCTTCGGCGAGATCGCGCTCCTCGACGGCAAGGAGCGCACGGCCGACGCCTCGGCCATGGGCCCGACCACGCTCCTGGTCCTCGACCGGCGCGATTTCATCCCCTTCATCGAGAAGACCCCGGCGGTCGCGATCCGCCTGATCGAGGTGCTCTGCCAGCGCCTGCGCCGCACCAGCGAGCTGGTGGAGAGCGTGGCCTTCCTCGACTATTCGGCCCGGCTCGCCAAGCTGCTCCTGCAGCTCGCGGCGAACTATGGCAAGGAAACCGGGGACGGCTTGCGCCTCGATCTGAAGCTCTCGCAGCAGGATCTGGGCAATCTGATCGCGAGCACGCGCGAGAGCGTCAACCGGCAGCTCAACGCCTGGGCGCAGGACGGCGTGCTGGCGCTCGAGCGCGGTCAGATCACCATCCTCGACCTGGACGCGCTGGAGGAGCACGCCCAGCCGCTGGAGGATTTCTAGCCGGTCGAGCCGGCCGGCCTCATTCGCCCGGGCCGCCGATGTCGGTCGCAGCCGGGCCGGACGATCCGATCAGCCCGCCGGTGGCATCGGCGACGAGGTCGCGCACGTCGTCCAGCCGGGCGCGCACGGCCTGAAACGCGGCCAGGGCCCGGTCCTGGGCCGCCTGGGCGATCGACGTCTCGATCCGGAACGGGTCGACCTGGCTGCCGTGGACCAGCACCTCGTAATGCAGGTGCGGCCCGGTCGAGCGCCCGCTGGAGCCGACGTAGCCGATCACCTCGCCCTGGCGCACGCGCCGGCCCTGCCCCAGGGAACCGGCGTAGCCGCTGAGGTGGGCGTAGGCGGTCTCGAAGCGGTCGTCGTGGCGGAGGCGCACGTAGTGGCCGTAGTTGCCCAGCGGCCCGGCGCTGACGACGATGCCGTCGCCGGCTGCGCGCACCGGCGTGCCGGGCGGTGCCGCGTAGTCCACGCCCCGATGGGCGCGCCGCGCGCCGCTGAACGGG
>CAZXYL010000105.1:0-4168 GCA_964644915.1 uncultured Geminicoccaceae bacterium | reverse complement strand
GCGAACAGCCCGTTCACCGGGTGCATGAGCATGTTCTTCCAGACCAGCGCGCTCACCGTCGGCATCACGAAGAAGGGCGCGATCACGAGCAGGCGGGCGATGCCGCGGCCGAAGAACGGCTGGTCGAACAGCACCGCCAGCAGCGTGCCGAGCCCGACCGTGATGACCAGCACCCAGCCGACCAGCAGCAGGGTGTTGACCATCGCGGTCCAGAGCGCCGGGTCGGTGAGCAGGTAGCGGTAGTTCTCGAGGCCGGCAAAGCCGGTGATGGTCGGGACGAGCAGGTTGTAGCGCTGGAAGGAGAACCAGACCGTCATCGCGAGTGGCACGAGCATCCACAGGAGCAGGACGATGACTGCCGGTCCCAGCAGCGGCAGGGTGCTGACGCCGCGGCGGTGCCGGGCCCGGCGCGAGGCCGCACGCTCGGGGGTGTCGGCAAGCGGTGAGGCCGCGATCGACATGGGTCGGCTCCGGACGCCTGGAGAGGATGCTACCCGGCGGATGGGATCGCCAGCCGCCGGGCACCCTCAAAAGCGGCCTACTTGTAGCCGGCCTGGCTCATGGTACGGTCCGTGGCGCTCTGCGCCGACTGCAACGCCTGCTCGACCGGCATCTGGCCGGACAGCGCCGCCGCAATGGTCTGGCCGACCTGGGTCCCGATGCCCTGGAACTCCGGGATGCCGACGTACTGGATGCCGGTGTAAGGCACCGGGTCCTTGGTCGGATCGCTCGGATCGGCATCCTCCATCGCGCTCTCGACGAACTCGGCGAAGGGTGCTTCCTCGACGTACTCGTCGATCTCGTAGGTGGAGTGGCGCGTGCCCGGAGGTGCCGCGACCCAGCCCTCCGCCTCGCCGACCAGGCGCACGTACTCCTTGGACGTCGCCCAGGCCAGGAACTCCTTGGCGGCATCGACCTTGGTCGAGGACGCCGGGATGCCGAGCGCCCAGGACCAGAACCAGCCGGTCCCCTTCTCGGTCTCCTGCATCGGCGCCTTGGCGAAGGCGGTGGTGTCGGCGACCCGGCTCTCGGCCGGGTTGTAGATATAGCCGGCGGCCGAGGTGGCATCGACCCACATCGCGCAGTTGCCGCTCGCGAACAGGGCGCGGTTCTCGTTGTGACCGTTGGTGCTCGCCCCGGGCGGGCCGTAGTTGTTGAGGAGGTCCACGTAGTACGTGATCGCCTCCTGCCACGGCTCCGAGGTCAGCTGAGGCTCCCAGTTCTCGTCGAACCAGCGGCCGCCGAAGGCGTTCACCAGGGTCGAGACGAAGGCCATGTTCTCGCCCCAGCCGGGCTTGCCGCGCAGGCAGACGCCGTAGACGTTGTTGGCCGGATCGTGCAGCTCGGCCGCGAACTCCTTGATCTGGTCGTAGGTCGGCTGCTCGGGCATCTCGAGGCCGGCCTCCTCGAAGAGGTCCTCGCGGTAGAAGGTGAAGGAGCTCTCGGCATAGAACGGCACCGCGTACATGGTGCCGTCGTGCGAGAGGCCGCTGCGCACGCTCTCGAAGATGTCTTCGTAGTCGTAGTCCTCGCCGAGGTCGTCGAGCGCGACGAGCCAGTCCTGCTCGCCCCAGATCGGCGCCTCGTAGGAGCCGATGGTGACGATGTCGAACTGGCCGCCGCCGGTCGCAATGTCCGTGGTGACGCGCTGGCGCAGCACGTTCTCCTCGAGCACCACCCAGTTCAGCGTGTGGCCGCTCTCGGCTTCCCATTGCGGCGAGAGCCGCTGCATGATGATCATGTCGGAGTTGTTGACCGTGGCGATGGTCAACTCCTCGGCCTGGGCGATGGCGGTCGAAGCGAGCAGCGCGGCGGCGAGCGCCCCTGCGTAGCGGAACCCGGTCATTTCTGCGCCTCCCATGCGCATCTGATCGAACGGCGGGCGGGTCTTCGGATCCGCCCGTAAGAAAGCGGATTGCCGGCGCGGACCTCCTGCGGCCTTGCGGCGCGCGACCGACGCCAAAAGGCGCCACTCCTGCAGCGTGTCCGACGCCAACAGGCTTCGCGCAGTCTGCCAGAGCGGCGCGAAAACGCAACCGCAAGTCAGGCGATGGATCGCACAGCGCCGACGACTGCTCAGTGGCGCAATCGCCGGCCGCGGCGGATGTCGTCGGCCTGGAAGCCCCAGAGGCCGGCGCGGCGGGACTGCGCGAACTCCTGCAGGACATGGTACTCGAACGGCGCCTCCGGCGTCGCGACCGCCCAGCCCTGCTCGATCAGCCAGGCGCCGAGGTCGACCTCGGGGGCGAGCAGCGAATCGCCCCGGATGAAGCAGATCGCGGCGAGGGTGCGGTCGGCATCGCGCGCCACCGGCTCGCAGCGCACGAAGCCCCGGATCTTGTCGTCGAGGGCCAGCGCCGCGCGCGAGCCGCAGCGGACCGGCGAGACGCGGAAACGACAGGTCCGGCCCGCATCCGGCAGGTAGACGCCGAACAGCCGGATCGTCCGGCCCTGGAGCTGGAGCGTGCCGTCGTCCCTGACGATGGCGTAGCTGGTGATCGCGGCCGCGGCGGGCGCAGGCGCGGCGCCGAGCGCGAGCAGCACGATGATGCCAAGAGCCAGGCGCACGATCTGCTCCCGCTGACAGCCGGCACGTTCAAGAAGAGATGTAGGTCGCGGCAGCACCGGATCACCGGGGTGCGGGCGCCGGCGGGAGTGGCACCGGGGTCGGGCGCAGCACGGGCGGCAGCGTCGCCGGCGCCTGGATCCGCTCCTCGAGGGGGGCGAGCGTGCTCAGCCGCCGGCGCAGCTCCTGGGTCACCGCGCGCGCGTCATGGGTATGGCGGATCACCCGCGGCGTGATCAGGACCAGGATCTCGCTCCGGTCCTGCGTGTCGGCCGTGCGGCGGAACAGGGCGCCCAGGATCGGGATGTCCATGAGCAGTGGCACGCCGGATCGGACCCGGTTGCTGCGATCGCGGATCAGGCCGCCGAGCGCCAGGGTCTCGCCGCTGTCGACGGCGACGGTGGTCTGGATGAGCCGGCGCTGGATCGTGGGCGCGTCGATGCCGGAGGTCGCCGTCTCCACGGCATCGCTCACCTCCTGCTCGATCTCCAGGGTGACCAGGCCGCTCGCGTTCACCCGCGGCGTCACCAGGAGGATGGTGCCGGTGTCCCGGAACTCGATTGTGCTGACGACCGAGCGCTCATCGAGGTCGACGTCGATGGGCACGGCTTGCCGGATCGGCACCGGGACCTGATCGCCGACCTGGAGCACGGCGGTCTGGTTGTCGAGGACCAGGACCTGCGGCGCGGAGATGACGTTGAGGTCGGTGACGCTCGCGACCGCGTTGAGCACCACGCGGGCATCGGCGCCGCTGAAGATGGCGGAGAAGCCGGGGAAGATCGAGCCGAACACCGGCGCGCCCGCCTCGGTGGTGACCTCGGTGAAGCGGGCGGCGAAGTCCCCGCTCTCGAAGAACCACTGCAGGCCGTACTGAAGGTTGTCGTTGAGCGTGACCTCGGCGATCGTGGCCTCGATCAGGACCTGCAGAGGCGTGATGTCGAGCTGGCGCAGCGCCGCCTCGACGCGGCGGTAGTCGCGCGGGGTCGCCAGCACGACCAGAGCGTTGCTGCTCTCGTCGGCGATGATCCGGATCTCCTCCTCGCCCGGGAGCAGAACGTCCCCGTCCGCGCCGGGCGGGCCGATCGCCGCAGGCGGCCTTTCGTCAGGGACCGCGACGTCGGCGGCCGGCGCCGGGGAGGGTTGAAGCGGCGCATCGCCGGGCACCGTCCGTCCTCGCGTCCGCAAAGAAGGGGCCGCGCGCTCGAGCGGCTGCTCCCCAGGCGGCTGCTCCGCGGCCGCGGTCGGCTCCAGGCGACGGGTCGCCGTCGTCCGGCTGCGGGGAGTCAGCCCCAGGCTGCCCAACCGCGGTTCGCCGCCGATGCTCACCGGGGTCCGGCCCGGAGCGATCTCGCCCGGCCGCGTCGGCGCCTCGAGCCCGCCGGCGGTGAAGATCTGGCTCAGCACCTCGGCCAGATCGGCGGCACGCTTGTTCTGAACGTAGTACACGAAGACCTGCGGCGCGGTCTCGCCGATGCCCTTGTCGAGCCGCTCGATCCACTCGGACACACGGTCGATGTAGCGGGCCTGGGTGGATATGGCGAGGACCGCGTTCAGCCGCTCGACGGGCGTGAAGCGGATCACGTCGGCGGCCGGCTCGCCGTC
>CAZXYL010000104.1:0-3362 GCA_964644915.1 uncultured Geminicoccaceae bacterium | reverse complement strand
CCACCCTTGCGCCGCTGCCGCCGCCGCCGGCGCCGCGCTGAGGCGCCGGCCGCCCGCAGGCGTGAATCCGATCAGAAGGTTCGGGGCTTGCAGGGCTGGTAGCGGAGGAGGGATTCGAACCCCCGACCCATGGATTATGATTCCACTGCTCTACCGCTGAGCTACTCCGCCCCGCAGCGGTGGCCCGGCCACCGGCTGGTGACATAAGGGTCTGCTTTTGGGCCGTCAAGTCTCGCCGGCGAGCGGCGCCCGCTCGATCCAGCCGCCGCCCAGAACGCGCGAGCCCCGGTAGAAGACGCAGGCCTGGCCGGGGGCCACGCCCGCCTGCGGCACCGCGAAATGGACCCGGGCACGGCGGCCGTCCAGCGGCCGGACGCAGGCCGCAAAGAGCGGCTCATGCGCGCGCTGCTTGACCTCCAGCTCGAGCCCTTCCTCGGGCAGCGGCGTGCCGGCCAGCCAGTTCACCTCGGACAGCTCGGCATAGCGACAGCGCAAGGCCTTTCGCGGGCCGACCACGACCCGCCGCTGCTCCGGCTCGAGACGCGCCACGTACAGCCGTTCCCCGCTCGCGACGCCATGACCACGACGCTGGCCGACCGTGAAATGCGCCACGCCGTCGTGCCTGCGCAGCACCCGGCCGTCGGTGTGCGTCACGTCCCCGGGCTCGAACGCGTCGGGGCGCAGCTTCTTCACCACGCTCGAGTAGCGGCCCTGCGGCACGAAGCAGATGTCCTGGCTGTCGGGCTTCTGCGCCACCGGCAGCTCGAAGCGCGCCGCCAGCTCCCGCGTCCCCTCCTTGGGCAGGTGGCCGAGGGGGAAGCGCAGAAACTCGAGCTGGTCGCGCGTGGTCGCGAACAGAAAATAGCTCTGGTCGCGGCGCGCATCCGCGGCCCGGTGCAGCTCCGCGCCGTCGCCATCGACCTCGCGCCGGACGTAATGGCCGGTGGCCAGCGCATCGGCGCCGAGCTCACGAGCGATCTCCAGAAGGTCGCGGAACTTGATGCGCTGGTTGCAGCGCACGCACGGGATCGGCGTGCGCCCGCGCGCGTAGCTGTCGGCGAAGTCCTCGATCACCTCCCGCCGGAAGCGCTCCTCGAAATCGAGCACGTAGTGCGGGATGCCGAGGCGCTCGGCGACGCGTCGGGCATCGTGGATGTCCTGGCCGGCGCAACACGCGCCCTTGCGGCCGACCGCGGCCCCGTGATCGTAGAGCTGGAGCGTCACGCCCACGACCTCGTAGCCCGCCTCGACCAGGAGTGCTGCGGCCACGGAGCTGTCGACGCCGCCGGACATGGCGACCACCACCCGGCACTCGCCCGGCGCGCGCCCCAACCCGAGATCGTGCATCATCCTGGAACCTCGAGACTCAGGTCGAGGGCGGCAGCCGGACCGTCAGGCCATCGAGCTCCTCGGTGAGCAGGATCTGGCAGCCGAGCCGGGAGGTCGGCTCCAGCCCGACGGCCAGGTCGAGCATGTCCTCCTCCTCGGCGCTCGCCACGCCCAGGCGGTCGAAATCGTCGGGCTCGACGATCACATGGCAGGTGGCGCAGGCGAGCGAGCCCTCGCAGGTGCCTTCGAGATCGAAATCGTGCATGCGTGCGACCTGCATGATCGAGAGCCCGCTCTCGGCCTCGATCTCATGCCGGCGACCGTCCGGCGTGACGACCGTGAGTCTCGGCATGGCCTGCCCGGCGGGCCTCACGCCCCGACGGTGAACGATTCACCGCAACCGCAGCGCCCGGTCTCGTTCGGGTTCCTGAACGTGAACATGGCGCCGAGGCGGTCCTCGACGAAGTCCATCTCGGCGCCGACCAGATACATCACCGCCTGGGAATCCACGACGACCTTGACGCCCCCGGCCTCGACGACCTCGTCCTCGGGGCGGATGTCCTTGGCGAAGTCGATCGTGTAGGTGAGCCCGGAGCAACCAGCGGTGCGCACGCCGACCCGCACCCCCTCGGCGCCATCGCCCAGCGTGTCGACCAAGTGACGCACCCGCGCGATCGCAGCCGGCGTCAATGAGAGCGCCTGTGCAGCCATATCGCGATCCTTCCTCCGCCCTCGTTCGCCTCGTCAACTCCGTCTGTTATGTCGTTTGCATCCCAGGAAATGCAAGCGCGGCATCGGTGCTCAGGCCGGCTCCGGCACGTTCGCGCGGGAGCGCTCGCGGGTGCGGGCGTACAGCCGGCCCCAGGCTTCGATGAAGCGCTGCACGTCCGCCGCCGCGCTCGCCCAGCCCAGGCTCACCCGAATGGCCGTCCTTGCCTCCGCCGCCGGCACCCCCATGGCGGCGAGCACGTGCGAGGCGCCGACCTTGCCCGACGAGCAGGCCGCGCCGCTGCTCACCGCGACCCCCTCCAGGTCGAACGCGATCAGCTGGGTCTCGTTGCTGACCCCGGGCATCGCGAGGCAGGACGTGTTCGGCAGGCGCTCCGCCTCCCGCCCGAACACCCGGGCACCGGGGGCCAGCGCCGTGATCCGGGCTTCCAGATCGTCCCGCAGCGCACGCACGCGGGCCGGCTCGTCGGTGCCGCAGAGCACGAGCTCGCACGCGCGGCCGAAGCCCACGATGCCGGCCACGTTCTCGGTGCCGGCGCGCCGGCGCCGCTCCTGCCCGCCGCCCCGGAGCAGGGCCGCGGGCTCGACGCCCTCGCCCAGGACCAGGGCACCTACGCCTTGCGGGCCACCGAACTTGTGCGCCGACAGGGTCAGGAAATCGGCGCCGAGGGCCGCCAGGTCGACCTCGAGCTTGCCGGGCGCCTGGACCACATCGCAATGGACGAGCGCGCCACAGGACCTCGCCAGGGCCGCGACAGCGGCCACCGGCTGGATCACGCCGGTCTCGTTGTTCGCGAGCATGATCGAGACCAGGGCCGGCCGCTCCGAGGCGAGCAGGCGCTCCAGCGCCCCGAGGTCGAGCCGCCCGGCGGAGTCGACCGGGATGCGGGTCGCCTCGAGTGCCGCGGCGAGCACGGAATCGTGCTCGATCGCGGAGACGAGAACCGGCCCGGAAACGCTCGCGAGCACCTGGTTGTTGGCTTCCGTGCCGCCGCTGGTGAAGATCACCGCCTCGGGTGGCGCCCCGACCAGGGCGGCCACCGCCTCGCGCGCACGCTCGACCGCTCGGCGCGCGGCGCGACCGGCGCCGTGCACCGAGGACGGATTGCCCGTGCTCCCGAGCGCGGCGCGCATCGCCTCGATCACGGTGGGCCGCAGCGGCGCGGTGGCGTTGCAGTCGAGATAAGCGACCGGCCTGTCGCCGGGCGGTGGGCGCGTGGCGGCCCGGATGCTCATGGGATGACCGCTCAGGAGGCGGCGCGCTCCTTCTGCGGCGGCCCGCCCTCGGCCGTGCGCCCCTCCAC
>CAZXYL010000103.1:0-4183 GCA_964644915.1 uncultured Geminicoccaceae bacterium | reverse complement strand
ACCGACGAGACGCTCGCCACCACCTACAACAATTTCTACGAGTTCGGCTCGCACAAGCAGATCTCGCGCGCCGCCCAGTCGCTCGTCGTCCACCCCTGGACGGTGACCATCGATGGCCTGGTCGAGGAGGAGCCCTGGGCCGGTCTCTATCCGGTCGATCTCAATCCGAAGTACGAGCTCGACGAGCGCATCCCCGAGCTCAGCGACGAGGCCCTCGTCACCACCTACAACAATTTCTACGAGTTCGGCTCGCACAAGCAGATCTCGCGCGCAGCGCAGGCGCTCGAGGTCCAGCCCTGGACAGTGACCATCGACGGGCTGGTCGAGGAGGCGCGGACGCTGGATGCGGACGAGCTGATCCGGCAGATGCCGCTCGAGGAGCGCGTCTACCGCCATCGCTGCGTCGAGGCCTGGTCCATGGCGGTGCCCTGGAGCGGCTTCCCGCTCGAGGCGCTGGTCGAGTTCGCGCGCCCGCTCGGCAGCGCCAGGTACCTGCGCATGGAGACCTTCGAGGATTCCGGCATGGCGCCGGGGCAGCGCCAGTTCTGGTACCCCTGGCCCTACATCGAGGGCCTGACCATGGCCGAGGCCACGCACGAGCTGGCGTTCATCGCAACCGGCCTCTACGGCAAGCCGATGCCCAAGCAGAACGGCGCGCCGCTGCGGCTCGCGGTGCCCTGGAAGTACGGCTTCAAATCGATCAAGTCGATCGTCCGGTTCACCTTCACCGAGGATCGCCCGGTGAGCTTCTGGGAAGAGATCCAGGGCAGCGAGTACGGCTTTTGGGCCAACGTCAATCCCGAGGTCCCGCACCCGCGCTGGAGCCAGGCCATGGAGGAGCCGCTCGGCCTCGGGCGAAAGGTGCCAACGGTGATCTTCAATGGCTATGAGGACTTCGTCGCCGATCTTTACAGCGGACTCGAAGACCAGCGTCTATTCATGTGATCCGGCTCGACTTGTCGTGGTCGAATGCGAGCGAGAACTGCTCCAGGTTGAACAACACTCCTGAAATGCCGGAACCGACTGGACTTTGCCGCGAACGCGCGGGCAAGTTTTCGCCATCTGCGCGCTTGACCGTTTCAGGAGTCTCGCCTAAAACACTGAAAATTCCCGAGAACCGAAAAAAAAGCCGGGTCCGAGGACCCGGCCAAGTAATCAGGGAGGCTTAACGTCTGGGAGACGTGAGAACCGCTAGGTTCTCAAGGACTTCAGGCATCGCGCCTGAAGCACGGGTCTCGCTCCTCAGGGAAAGAGCGGAACCCGCTGCAGCCCGGGTCACGAACCCGTGGCCCTTGCTGCAACGCACAATATAGTCGCCTGCTCTCGGTTCGACCAGCGTTGCAATGCATGCCTGCTATGCATGGGCCGGGACTGTTGCTGGTTTACCACACCGGCTGCTCGGCGACCTTGCGCAGCAGGAAATCCCGGAACACGCGCACGCGCTTCGAAGGCCGCAATTCCTCGGGGTAGACGAAATAGGCGTCGAAGGTCGGGCCTTCCAGGTCGGGCAGGACCCGCACCAGGCGGTTCGAGGTCGAGCCCAGGTAATCGGGCAGCGAGCTCACGCCGAAGCCGCGCTCGGCCGCGCGCAGCATGCCGTAGACGTTGTTGACCAGCAGGGCCGCGCGGCGGGGCGGGCGGCCGTCCTCATCCTCGCGGCCGGCGATCATGATCCAATTCAGGCTCGAGACGGGCGGAATCACGTCGGTGCCGTAGACGATCAGCCGGTGGTGCTCGAGGTCGTCGGCGGTCTCGAGCGGGGGCGCGGTCTCGAGGTACTCGGGTGCGGCATAGAGGTGCGTGTGGAAGGTCATCAGGCGCTTCTGGATCAGGTCCGGCTGGCGGGGCGGGTTGAGGCGGATCGCGACGTCGGCCTCGCCCATGCTCAGATCGAGCTCGCCGTCCCCGACCAGCAGCGTGAGCGTGATCTCGGGATACGCGTCCACGAACTCCTTCAGGTGCGAGGCGAGCCAGATGGTGCCGAGGCCGACCGTGGCGTTGATGCGCAGATGGCCCGCCGGGCGCTCCTTGGCCTCGGACAGCCGGCGCTCGACCGCGGCCATCTTGGCCGCCACCTCCTTGGCGCTCTCGAGCAGGATCTCGCCCTGCTCGGTCAGGACCAGGCCGCGGGCGTGGCGGTGGAACAGCGGCGTGCCGAGGTCCTCCTCGAGGGCGCCGATCTGGCGGCTGATCGCCGACTGGCTGAGCCCCAGCGTCTCCGCCGCGCGCGTGAAGCTGCCCGCCTCCGCGACCCCCCGAAATACGCGCACCCGGTCCCAGTCGAGCATTCTCCGCTCCTCGCGTCCTCAGTAGGCGGCCAGCGACGGCGCGTGCGCCGGCAGCGCGGCCAGGAACTTCTCTGCTTCCAGCGCGGCCATGCAGCCGCTCCCGGCCGCGGTCACGGCCTGGCGAAAGATCTTGTCCTGGACGTCGCCGGCGGCGAACACGCCGGGCACGCTGGTGGCGGTGCTGTCCGGCGCGGTGATCACATAGCCCTCTTTATCCATCTCCAGCTTGCCCTTGACCAGGGAGGTCGCGGGGTCGTGGCCGATCGCGATGAACACGCCGTCGACGGCGAGCTCGCGCGTGGTCCCGGTCTCGACGTCGCGCAGGCGAAGCCCCCGCACGCCTTTGGGCTGATCCTCGCCCAAAATCTCTTCGACCACGCTGTTCCAGATGATCCTGATCTTGTCGTTGCGAAACAGCCGGTCCTGGAGCACCTTTTCGGCGCGCAGCGAGTCGCGGCGGTGGATCAGGATCACGCTGCTGGCGAGCTGGCTCAGGTAGAGCGCCTCCTCGACCGCAGTGTTGCCGCCGCCCACCACCGCCACCGGCTTGTTGCGGAAGAAGAAGCCGTCGCAGGTGGCGCAGGCCGAGACGCCGAAGCCCGCGTATTCCTGCTCGCTCTCGAGACCCAGCCAGCGCGCCTTGGCGCCGGTGGCGAGAATCAGGGTCTCGGCTTCGAAGACGCCGCCGCCGTCGGCCACGGAGCGGAACGGCCGGCGCGCGAGATCGACCCCGGTGATGCTGTCGAAGATCAGCTCCGCGCCGCAGTTCGCGGCCTGCGCCGCCATCTGCTCCATCAGCCACGGGCCCTGGATGACCTCGGCGAAGCCCGGATAGTTCTCGACGTCGGTGGTGATCGAGAGCTGGCCGCCGACCTCGAGGCCCTGGACCAGAACCGGTTCGAGACCGGCCCGGGCGGCGTAGATCGCCGCCGTGTAGCCGGCCGGGCCGGAGCCGATGATCAGGACCTTGCACCGCCGCGGTATCGGCATGATCGGTCGTCCGATTGTGCTTGAACGCCGGGTGGATACTACCGGGTCGGCGGGGTCGAGGCCATCTCCCGAGCGTTGCTCGCGTCGCAAAGCCGCGCCCGGATCGCCGTCGCCACCGTCTCCTGCGGATAGAGTGGTGGGGGGACTCGCTCGGGCCAAGGGGCACCGAGCGGGCGCAGATGACCCAAAGCCTCGAGCCGCGCCTGCAGTTGCGCGAGCTTGGCGGCGGTTCCGGCGCGCGGCCGGAACAGGAACACCGGCACGCCCACGGCGCAGGCCTCGGTGCACATGGACGCGGAGTCGGCCGTCACCACGACCGCGTCCGCGCTGCCGAGCAGCCCCAGGTACGGGTTCTCCCCGCCCGCGCCGAACTTGTAGAGCCAAAGCGGCACCGGCGCCCCCGCCTGCTCGATCGCCTGCTCGCAAGCCGGCCCGGTGCGCCGGCTCGTGCTCACGAGCAGGCTGCCACCGCGCTCTTCGGCAAGCCTTCCGGCCTCCTGCACCAGCCTGCGCGCGTCCTCGGGCGTGAACTCGGCGTGGCGACTGGTGCCGCCGACCAGGCATGCGACCCGAGGCTTCGGCAGAAGCGAGATGCGCGGTTCCAGCGCTTCCGCCGCGGCCAAAAGGCTCCGGCGCTGGAGCCTATGGGCCGCACCGAGTGTCCGAATCACACCAGAACGCGCCGGCACCTCGTCGTGCTCGGGCACGGCGATCAGATCGAGCCCGCGCGCCGACCCCGGCCACATCATCTGCACGGCGAACCCGTGTGGATTGCGCCGCTTCAGCCAGCGCGCGACCGGCGCCGTCCGACGCCCGGCGGCGATCACCAGATCGGGCCAGGGCGGGACCAGGGTGGCTTTGGATTGGCCGGTGAGGCCCAGCGTGCTGGCGCCGAGCAGGAGGTT
>CAZXYL010000102.1:0-3729 GCA_964644915.1 uncultured Geminicoccaceae bacterium | reverse complement strand
CGAACCATGTCAGCCATGCCGGCGGGCAACTCGCGCGAGACGGAACGTGCACCGGAGGATCTGCGGGTCCTGCAGTACAAAGCGCTTCGCGAGGAGATCATCCCGACGACTTCGCGGGCGAGAACGCCGGGCTCGTGGTCGCCGAGATCGAGCTCCGGGACGAGAACCAGGCCGTGCCGTCGCCCGCGTGGGTCGGCGAGGAGGTCACGGGCGATCCGAGATACCTGAACGCGAACCTGGGCGCGTCGCCCCTGGCGAAGCTGGGCCGGAGCCGGCTGAGCCGCTCAGCGCACGACGATGATCGGGCCCCGCGCGATCGCGAACGTGCCCTCGGTCCCGGTCGGGAAGAAGAACTCCAGCCGCCAGACGCCCGGATCGACCGTGACCTCGCCCAGCGACAGCTCGAGCGGCACGATCGCCTGCTCGGCCCGGCCGGGCTGCGCGTAGCCAAAGCTCGCGGGCGTCTCGAGGCCGTCGCCGGTCGCGAACTCGAGCGCCAGCTCGTCGCCCTGCTGCACCTCGAGGGGCGGCGCCTCCGCGAGCAGCGCCCGCCGCGCGCCGAACACGTGGACCACGAGCAGCCGGTCGTCGCGGCCCACGGCCGCCATGCCGTGGTGCGTGTACTCGGGATCGAGCAGGTTCTCCCGGTGGCCCGGGCTCTGCATGAAGCCATCCATGATCCTGGCGGCGAGCGGGCCCAGCTGCGGCTCGAGCTCGTCGACCGCGATCCCCGTCTGCTCGCCGATGTTCTCGCCGCCGCCACCGACGAAGGTGCGGTGCAGGATGCCGATCCGATCGCCGACGTCGAAACCCTGGGGGCCGACATGGTCGACGTAGCCGCGCTCCAGCATGTCGATCGCGTGCACGCGCGCCGCATTGGCCAGGCCGGGGTCGTGCTCCAATGCTCCAGCACCCTGCCCGCCCTCCTCGCTGCGCTGACGATCGGCGAGGTCCGCCAGCCGCTGCGCCAGTGCGTCGAGCAGCCGAACGCCCTCGGGCGGCTGCTCGAGCGTCTCGCCCGCCCATTGGGCGTAGTCCAGAATCGTCTCGGGCGTGTACGGGTCGTCCTGTGCGCGCGACGGCGTGGCGGCGAGCGCGGTGGCGATCACGAAGCCCATCGCCGCGAGCAGGCAGCGGCGAGGCGAGAGGGGCGATTGCGGAAGGCGAGCTGGCATCGGGCAGGCAACGAACCGCGCGCGGGCCGAGTTCCCGGGCGCCGGCACGCCATCGGGCCGCTTCACCGACCCTTAAATCGCCGACGGCTACAAGGAGGCGCACGCCGCGTCCGCCGCCCGCCGGCGAGCGGCCGAACAGGAGATCGGGATGATTACGCCCCAGACGGCTCTGGTCTACACCATGGTGATCGCCGCGGAATCGGATGGCGACATTGCCGGTGCGGAGGTCAAGCGGATCGGCGATCTCGTCGATCACCTCCCGATCTTCAAGGGCGTGGGCCGCCCCGAGCTGGCCCGGCTGGCGAGCTCCTGCTCCGAGACGCTCGCCGAGGCGGACGCGATCGAGGACATCTTCGACGAGATCCGGGACGCGCTCTCGCCGGCATTGCGGGAGACCGCCTATGCGCTGGCGTGCGACGTCATCGCGGCCGATCGGCGCCTCAATCTCGCCGAGATGAAGACGCTCGAGCGAATCCGCGTGCAGCTCGCCATCGACCCGAGCGCCGCGAGCGTCATCGAGCGCGCGGCGCAGGTGCGTTTCCAGGCCGCCTGAAGCCGGCCGCGAGCCCAAGCGCCAGCGCGAGGCTGACGGGCGCTACAGCTCATCTCGCAGCTTCGGGGCGCACGGGCCCGCGCTCCGAGCGATCGCTCAGGCGAGACGGTTCTGCAGCTCGCGCATGACCGCCGGGACGAGGGCGGAGACGGGGCGCAGCTCGGAGAATACGCCTTTGGCCGCGGACTGGTTCAAGGTGCCGCAGATCGAGGCCTTCCGTTCGGGCCAGTACAGCATGAAGGGCTTGAGGAAGCCCGTGTGCCCCCAGAGCTGGCCGGACTCGGGCATCTCCAGCTCCTCGAGGACGAAGCGCCGGACTCCCAGCCCGTAGTAGACGCCTGTCTCGCCGGTCGGCGTCCAGGTCAGCATCGCGTCCTTCAAGGCCCGATCCCGGAAGATGCGATCGGCCGCGAAGGCGCGAATGAACCGGCTCAGATCACCGGCCGTGGTGACCAGGCCGCCGCTCGCCCAGTCGGCGGAGACGCTCCGCTGCGTGCCGTATTCCATGTCGCCGGCATAGGCCACGGAGGGCTCTTGCCCGGCCAAGCCGGGCCGCGCGGGTTCCCGGAAGAGCATGTAGGTGTCGCGCATGCCGAGGGGCTCGAAGAGGCGCTCGCGCATGGCCTCGTGCAGTTCCTGGCCTGTTACAGCTTCGATGATCAGGCCGGCGAGCACGAAGCCCGTGTCGGCGTAATGCCAGCCATCGCCGGGCGGGAAGTGCGGGCGCAGATGCGCCTTGGTCCAGGCGATGATCTCGACCGGATCCCACAGCCTGTCGGGGTCCTCGCGCATCTTGGCGACGAACGGCAGGGCGCCACCCGGCCGCGGCTCGCCGTCACCGAAGAAGTCGGCGATGCCGCTGGTGTGACCGAGCAGCTGCCGCGGCGTGATCTCCGGACCATAGGAGCGGCCGCCATGCTCGTGCAGGCCGGAGGTGATCGAGGCCGGCAGGTAACGGCCGATGCCCGTGTCCAGCTCGACCCGGCCGTCGTCGACCAGCATCATGAAGGTCGTGGCGGTGATCATCTTGGTGATGCTCGCCGCCTGGAACTGATGCTCCGGCAGCATGGCGACGCCCTGATCCGGGTTGGCCAGACCGCTCGCGCCCTGCCACGAGAGCCTCGGGGCGTCCACGCGCATGACCCCGTTGCGAACGGGCGGATCCTCTTCGACCGCCCGATCCAGGAGCGCCTGGAGCGCCCGAGCGAGCGCCTCCTCCGTAGCGTGAGGCATGCCGGCGCCCTATCCGTCGAGATCCGCTCGTCAGCGCACCACGCCGGTGCCCGAGTGGCGCAGGATGTTGAACTGGCCGTAGCTGTCGTTGAGATCCAGGGCGATGGCGCCGCCGGTCGCCCTGGTCGTGGCGCTGCCGATCTCGGCCAGCTCGAACTCGATGCCGTTCGGGATGTCGATCCGCACCCGATGCTCGTCGCCGGTGGCCGGGCTCCTGATCGGCCGGCCGGTGGACTCCACCACCCCCGGGATCGCCACCCGCGCGCGGCGTGCATCGATGTCGACCTCGAATTCGAACGGCTTGAGGATCGGCTCGTGCACGGTGCTGCACATGGCGTGGTAGACCCACCAGTGCGTCGCCGCCTCCTCGGTCTCTCCGCCGTGCAGGATGGTCGTGAGCGCCTCGCGTTGCCGCTCGTCCGCGCGCTCGTCGATGATCGCCTGCATCTCGCCCTTGCCTTCGTAGATCGGTCCGGGCCAGGCGTAGAGGAGCGCAATGTGCAGGCCATCCAGCCGGACGTCGCCGAAGTGGCCGCGATCGATGCGGACCACCTCGAACCCCCGGCAGTGGCCATGAGTCGGGCGGTCCTCGAACTGGCAGGGGCACCCATAGTTGCAGCTGCAGTTGCCGTATGCGACGCCTTCGACGTACCAGTCGACTCGTGCCATCGGTGCTCTCTCCCCGCTCATATCGCAGCTTCGGCGGGTCGATCCTTGCGCCAGTCGATTGCCGAGCGCAAGACCCGGAGCGACTGGGTTCAGCCCGAC
>CAZXYL010000101.1:0-5297 GCA_964644915.1 uncultured Geminicoccaceae bacterium | reverse complement strand
CCAGCACGACGGCACCCCACCACCACTCGGGCGGGCCCAGGAGGTCGAAGACGATGCGCACGAAGCCGTAGACCGCGACCTTGGTCATGACCCCGCTCATCAGCGCCGAGACGTGGCTGGGGGCGGCGGGATGGGCAAGCGGCAGCCAGACGTGCAAGGGCACGAGCCCGGCCTTGGAGCCGGCGCCCAGCAGCACCAGCGCAAGGACCAGGGCGGCGATCGGGCCGGACGTTTCGCTGGTGCGGATCGCATCGAAGGCGTAGCCGCCGTCTGCGCCTGCGAGCAGGCCGAAGGCGAGGAGCAAGGAGAGCGTGCCGAAGCTCGCCATGACCAGGTAGACGAACCCGGCGTGCGCGTTGCCCTGCTCGCGATGGTGCGCCATCACCAGAGCCCACGACGCGAGCGACATGAACTCCCAGGCGAGCAGGAAGGAGAAGGCATCGGCCGCGAGCACGACCAGGTTCATGCCGGCGAGAAATGCCGGGAAGAACGGCAGGACCCGAGCCGGCGCGTGCTCGTGCCGGCCATAGCCAAGGCCGTAGACGCTGGCCGCGGCCGCGCCGAGGTTGACGACCACAAGGAAGAAGGCGGCGAGCGGATCGAGCCGGAAGTGCGCCCCGATCCACGGCAGGCCCAGCGGCAGGACCAGGCTCGCCGTCCCGCCGGCGATGAGATGCGCCAGCGCCGCGACGAGCGCGATGCCGGTGACGCCGAGGCTCGCGCCGTAGACCAGGCGCGTCGTGTCCCCGCGCAGCGCAACCGCAGTGCCGCCGATGACCAGCAGCGCCGCGATGCAGAGAAGGATCAGCGGCAGCGACACGGCGCGTACCGGCTGCGGCGGGCAGGGCTGCTGGTCATCAGGCCTTGAGCCGCACCCCGCGGCCGCCGCCCTGGCTCGCGGCGCCCTCATTGATCAGCTCGATCCCGGCCGCATCCAGCGCCCCGATCAGCTTCATGAGCGAGTCCACCTTGCCCCGGATCACGCCGGCGCTCGCCTCCATGCGCTGAATGGTCGGCACCGAGAGGCCCGAGGCGAGGGCGAGCGCACGCTGATCCATGCCGAGCAGCGCCCGCGCCGCCCGGATCTGCCCCGCCGTGATCACGTATGAACCATCAGATGTGGAGTCTCAGATATCCGGACGGATGCGTAGCGCGGGACGGTCGCCGGCTCAAGCGGTAATTTCGCCTCCATGGTGCGGCAATTTCTCCTGCCTCGCCGCGCCTGCCGCTGCTCCCAACGGGTGGTCGCGCGCGGCACGGCCGTCCGGTATCATAGGGACCAGCGTTCACCGGGCGACGTCGCCCAGCGCGCAGGAAGGCAGACGGTAGGGGGTCCATGCGACGCTTCGCCAAAGCGGCGGCCATTGGCATGGCGACCGCCGGCATCGGCGTGCTCCTCGCCGTGACGCCGCTCGGCACGGCGCTGGAGGAGCGCTTCGGGCTGAGCTGGCTGTTCTGGGCGCGCGGGCCGCTGCCGCCGCCCCGGGACGTCGCGGTGATCAGCCTCGATCGGGAATCCGCGGAGCGCTTCGATCTCTCGGACAAGATCAGGGAATGGCCGCGCACAATCTATGCGCAGGCGATCGACCGGCTGGCCGAGGCCGGCGCATCGGTGATCGTGCTCGATCTCATTTTCGAGCAGGAGCGGGAGGACGACCCGCTCCAGGACGCCGAGCTCGCCCGGGCGATCGCGCAGGCGCGCCGGGTCGTGCTGCTGGAATACCTCGACCTCGCCAACCGGCCGATGCTCGAGGGCGGCCCCCATCCGGCGGTGGTGGTCACGACCGAGCGCGTGATCCAGCCGGTCGAGCCGCTGGCCGAGGTCGCGGCCGGCCTCGCGCCCTTTCCGCTGCCCAAGACGTCCGACCGCGTGACCCAGTGCTGGCTGTTCAGGCCGACCGCCGGCGGCGGGCCGACCTTGCCGGTCGTGGCGCTGCAGCAGCACGCGCTGTCGACGCCGTGGCTGGCACTGCTGCGGGGAGCGGGCCTGGAGCCCGCGCGGGCGACCTTGCCGTACCTGCGTGCCGCCGCAGAGGACGGCCAGCTGCAGCATCTGACGCGATCGGTGCGGCATGCCTTCCAGAGCGATCCGACGCTGGCGCCGAGGCTCCGCGCCGCGCTGGCGGCGGCCGCTCTCGAGCCCGAGCAGCGACGGGTCGTCGATGCGCTGATCACCGCGTATGCCGGGCCGGACAGTCGCTATCTCAACTTCTACGGACCGCCGGGCCACGTGCTCACGGTGCCGATCCACGAGCTGCTCGCCGAGGAGCCGCGAGCGGGCCGCGCCGATCTCGGCGGCCGGGCGGTGTTCGTCGGCCATTCCGAGCTCGCGAACGTGCAGCGCGACGGTTTCGCGACGGTGTTCTCCCGGCCGGACGGGGTCGATCTCAGCGGCGTGGAGATCGCGGCGACCGCGTTCGCCAATCTGCTCGAGGGGCGCCTGCTCGAGCCAGCGGGGACGCTCGAGAGACTGGCGCTGCTGGCAGGCTTCGGCTTCGCGGTCGGTATGATCGCGGCAACGCTTCCGGCCCTGATCGCGCTCCCGGCCTGCCTCGTGCTGGCACTCGCCGGGTTCGGCGGGGCCGTGGTCGCGTTCTCGCAGGCCGAGCTGTGGCTGCCGGCGGCGATCCCCGTTCTCGTGCAGCTGCCGATCGGCCTGCTCGCGGGAATCACCTTTCAGTACCGCGACGCGCAGCGTGCCCGGCGCAACCTCGCGCGCGGCATCCGCTACTACCTGCCGGAGCGGGTGGCCACAGGTCTGGCCGAAGCGCCGCTCGAGCCGGCGGCCGCGACGGAGCTGGTCTACGGCGTGTGCATGAAGTCGGACGCCGAGCGGTTCACGAGCTTCGCGGAAGGCCAGGCGCCCTCCGACGTCAACGCGGCGCTCAACCGCTACTTCGAGGTCCTGTTCGCGACCGTCGAGCGCCAGGGCGGCATCGTGACCGACGTGGTCGGCGACGGCATGACCGCGGTCTGGAGCCGGGCGGGTTCGGAACGGGACCTGCGGCTGCGCGCGTGCCTGGCGGCGCTGGAGATCGATCGCGCGATCGAGGACTTCAACCGGTGGCATGGCCCGCCCGGCCTGCCGACGCGGATCGGCCTGCACGCGGGCATGGTCATGCTCGGCAACGTGGGCGGGGGCGGGCATTTCGCGTACAGCGTGGTGGGCGATACGGCCAATACCGCGGCCCGGATCGAAACCCTCAACAAACAGCTCGGCACGCGCCTCTTGGCGACCGCCGCGGTCACCTCTGGCCTCGACGAGCTCGCGATCCGCCCGCTCGGGCGCTTCGTGCTGGTCGGCAAGCAGGAACCACTCGCCGTCTCCGAGATCCTCCGCCACCCGGTCGAGCCCCGCGACGAGGGGCTGCTCGCACGCTTCGCCGAGGCGCTCGCCTCCTTCGAGCAGGGGCGCTGGCGCGAGGCGGCGGCGCGCTTCGAGGCGATCCTCGCCGAACGACCGTTTGATGGCCCGGCGAGGTTCTATCTGGCGCAATGCCGGCGATCGGCGAGCGGCGCCCCGCGGCGGCCGGAACGCGGGGTGATCCGTCTCGAGCAGAAGTGACCGCCGAGACGTCGCTGCGATCGCGCCAACCCAGAGGCGTTTGCGGTCCCTGGGAAAAAATCGGATTGTTGCCAAATTCAATCAGCATTATCGTCGACTCCATTCGCACGTTAAATTTACAAGGAAGTCGGGAGGCTATGGTCACATTGCGGCGCGCCGGAGCCGTCCCAGGTGCATCCCGCGCACGCCCCCTCGGCATCGCTCTTCTCCTGCTCGCGCTGACCTTGGCGGAGGCGGCCCGCGCCGCCGAACCCTGCGTCCCCGAGATCGCGCGCATCGTCTCGCTGCAGGGTGCGGTCCAGGTGGAGCGCGGGGGCATCGGGCCCTGGACCGATGCGCGCCTCGAGCAGCCGCTCTGCATCGGCGACCGCGTGCGGGTGGGTCCGCTCGGCCGCGCGGCGCTCGCCTTCATCGACCAGTCCGTCGTCCGCCTCGACCAGCGGACGACCCTGCACCTGCGCGGCGTGGACGAGCGGGAGCGTAACCTGCTCGATCTGGTGCTGGGCGCGGTCTACTTCTTCAGCCATCGCCCGCGCGCGCTGGAGATCGGCACGCCGTTCATCAACGGCGGCACCGAAGGTACCGAGTTCTTCGTCCGGGTCGGCGAGGACTTCACCCGCTTCATCATGTTCGAGGGGCGGTTGCGGGCGGTGAACCCGCAAGGCGAGCTGCTGCTCGCGGCGGGCGAGGCGGCGCTCGCGCGCGCGGGTGAGGCGCCGCGGCCCGAGATCGTGGTCCGGCCGCGCGATGCCGTCGCCTGGGCGCTCTACTACCCGCCGGTCTTCGCCGCGCTCGGCGGGCGGGACGCGCTGCCGGAGGATCTGCCGCTTCCACTGCGCAATGCCGCGCTCCAGGCCGCCCAGAACCGGTACGCGCAAGCGCTCGAGGTTCTCGACGAGGTGGCACCGGCCGGCCGCGACGCGCGCTACTGGGCGTTCCGGGCCGGGCTGCTCCTGAACGTCGGCCGGGTGGAGGAGGCGGAGGATGCGATCGGGCGCGCGCTCGGGCTGGTGCCCGAAGCGGGCGATGCGCTGGCGCAGCGCGCGATCATCGAGATCGTGCGCAACCAGCCGGAGGCGGCTCTAGCGAGCGCGCGCCGCGCGGTGGAGGCGAGCCCGAACTCGGCGGCGGCGCGGGTGGCGCTCTCTTATGCGCTGCAGGCGAATCTGCAGCTGGACGAGGCGCGCGAGGCGTTGCGCGAGGCGGCCGAGGCCTTCCCCGAGGACGCGCTGGTCTGGGCGCGTCTGGCCGAGGTCGAGCTCGCCCGCGGCCGGCTCGACCGGGCGCTGGATGCGGCGGAGCGGGCGGCGGCGCTGGCGCCCGGGCTCGGCCGCACGCAGATGGTGCTGGGCTTTGCCCATCTCGCCCGGATCGACCCCGGCGCGGCCAGGGCCGCGTTTGCGCGCGCGATCGAGCTCGAGCCCGCGAACCCGCTCTCGCGCCTGGGCCAGGGGCTCGCCCGGATTCGGCAGAGCGAGCTCGCCGCAGGGCGGCACGAGATCGAGATCGCGACCGCCCTCGACCCCAACCACAGCCTGATCCGCAGCTATCTCGGCAAGGCGTATTTCGAGGAGACGCGCGAGGATCTGGCGGGCGAGCAGCTGGCGATCGCCAAACAGCTCGACCCGAACGATCCCACGCCCTGGTTCTACGATGCGATCCGCAAGCAGCTGGAGAACCGGCCGGTCGAGGCGCTGCGCGACCTCGAGACCGCGATTGCGCTCAACGACAC
>CAZXYL010000100.1:0-1898 GCA_964644915.1 uncultured Geminicoccaceae bacterium | reverse complement strand
GCGTGCCAGGTCAACGACTTCCTGCCCATGAGCCGGCGCGACATCATCCGGTTCGAGGGCTCCGCGGAGGCCTGGCGGCGCGCGCGCGCCCGCGCGCGAATCGAGCTGGAGGATCTTGACTTCGTCGAGACCCACGACTGCTTCACGATCGCCGAGCTGATCGAGTACGAGGCCATGGGCCTGACCGAACCGGGGCAGGGGGCGCGCGCCATCCTCGAGGGCTGGACCGAAAAGGGCGGCAGGCTGCCGGTCAACCCCTCGGGCGGGCTCAAGTCCAAGGGCCACCCGATCGGCGCCACCGGCGTCTCCATGCATGCGCTGAGTGCCATGCAGCTGACCGGGAGCGCGGGCGAGATGCAGGTCGAGGGGGCGAAGCTCGGCGGCATCTTCAATATGGGCGGTGCCGCGGTCGCCAATTACGTCTCGATCCTCGAGCCGCTGCGCTAGGCATCCGAAGCACGCCCGAATGACGGGGGTTGTCGGCGCGCCGGCGTCGCCCTGGCGCGCGCGGGCGGCCGTGGCCGCGGTCTTCTTCCTGAACGGGTTCGGCTTCGCGAACCTGGTGCCACGGCTGGCCGAGCTGAAGCAGGGGCTGGGCCTCGGCGAGGCCGCGTTCGGTCTGGCGCTCCTCGGCCTCGCCGGCGGCGCGCTGCTCGCGATGCCCCTGACCGGTGCGCTCTGCGCCCGCTTGGGCAGCCGCTCCGTGACCGCGACGGCGCTGTTCCTGTTCGCTCCTGCCCCGATCCTTCTGGCGCTGGCGCCGAGCCTGCCGGCGCTCGCCGGCGCATTCCTGGCGCTTGGCGTCGCCGCTGGCGCGCTCGACGTCGCGATGAACGCCCAGGGCGTCGCCGTGGAGCGGGGCTATCCGCGGCCGATCATGTCGTCCCTGCACGGCATGTTCAGCCTCGGCGCCATGACCGGCGCGCTCACGGCCGGCGCGGTCGCCGTCCTGGGCCTCGATCTGTTGCCGCACCTCGCCATCGTCGCGGGTCTCCTGCTCGCGGTGGGCCTGCTGGCCTGCCCGGCCATGCTGCCGGCGCGGTTCGATGCCTCCGGCGCGGGGCCGGCCTTCGCATTGCCGACGCGTGGCCTGCTGGTGCTCGGCGGGATCGCGTTCTGCGCGCTCCTGGCCGAGGGGGCCGTGGCCGATTGGAGCGCCATCTACATGCACGAGAGCCTGGGTGCCGGCACCGAACTCGCCGCCGCGGCGTTCGCCACCTTCTCCGTGACCATGGCGGCCGGACGATTCCTGGGCGACCGGCTGGTCGCCCGCCTTGGCCCCGGGCTCGTGGCGCGGGCCGGCGCCCTGCTTGCGGCGGCCGGTCTCGCGGGCGCGCTGGTCGTAGGTAGCGCGCCTGCGGCGATCCTGGGCTTCGGCCTGATCGGCGCCGGCATCGCCTGCACCTTCCCGATCGTGCTGTCGGCCGCTGCGCGCTCGGGCGAGCTGCCGGCGGGACATGCCATTGCCGCGGTCTGCACGCTGGGCTACTTCGGCTTCCTGGTCGGCCCGCCGACCATCGGCCTCGTTGCCGAGCTGACCGGTCTGCCGCAGGCGCTCGGACTGCTCCTCCTGCTGTTCGGCGTGATCCTGGGGCTCGGCGGCGCGCTGCGCCCGGCCCTGCCGGGCACCCGGTCACTCGGCGTGTAAGCCGATTCAGCGCCACTCGCCCTGGAGCAGCGGCTCGATCGGGTGGCGTGATTTCGCGAGGCGCAGCTCCTTGAAGATCTCGGCGCTGCGCAGGCTCTCCTCCTCCGGTTCGAGATCGATGCCGTAGGCCTCCTCGGGGTTGTCGCGCGCGCCGACGAAAACGATCTGGGCGCCCTCGTAGTCGAGCAGCCGGGGGTCCTCGGTCGCGAACCGGCGATCACGGAACTCCTCCTGCAGCTCCTTCGGGTAG
>CAZXYL010000099.1:0-1898 GCA_964644915.1 uncultured Geminicoccaceae bacterium | reverse complement strand
CTCGTTAACCCGCGCCCGCTATCTTGACCTTGTTCGTCTCGGTCCCGATCTGTTATAGAGCGGGCCGGACGGCAGGTCCGCCGACGTAGCATGAGGCTGCGGTCTGGTCCCCGGTAGCTCAGTTGGTAGAGCAAGCGGCTGTTAACCGCTGGGTCGCTGGTTCGAGTCCGGCCCGGGGAGCCATCTCTCTCTCTCTCTCCTCACCTCCCGGCCCCGACCGGGGCGTGCGGCTTGGCCGTGCGTATTCCTCCCCCCGGGGTCTGCACCATGGTACATGCCGAGGCTGATCCGGCGGGCCGGCAGACGCGTGGAGCGGGCTGAGGCGCGGCCCGTTCGATTAACCCTATCCCCTTGATTCGCCAGACCCGAATCGTCGCTCGCGCGAGACGCGGCAGGCTCGCGTTGCGCGCCCCCGTCGAGGTGCGAATAAAGAAAGCCATCCTTCTGGTTCATTGACATCGATCCCCGCTCCCAACATGGTCGGGCGCACAAGAATTAAGCACAACCGGGAACTCCATACGCATGAGTACTGGTGTTCCGTGGATTTTATTGTTGATCACCGGCAGATGAACTTGGGCGGCGCAAGAAACGGAGGCAGGCATGCCATCTGGTACGTACCATGACCGCGTCGAGGGTCTTGACCCGATCACCTGGTGGCGTCTCGACGAGGCGAGCGGGACCACCGCCAGCGACTCGGCCGGGACGCGGGACGGTACGTATCTCGCCGGCGTCGGGCTCGGCGCGGCGGGGCTCACGGGCGAGGATAGCGCCGCGCGGTTCGACGGTGTCGACGACCGGGTCGTGGTCCCGCACGACGACGCGCTGCTGCTCCGGCAGGGCACGCTCTCGCTCTGGTTCCAGGCGGACCGGCTCGCCGGCCAGCAGGGCCTGCTGTCCAAGGACGCCTTCAATTTCGGCACCGGCGGCCACCTCGGCATCTGGCTCGAGGGCGATCGTGTGGTGTTCCGAATGCAGAGCACCACGAGCACCTTCGAGCTGCGCAGCGCCGCCGGCCTGTTTCAGGCGGGTGATGCGGTCCACGTCGCCGCGAGCTTCGGTGAGGGCGGCATGCGCCTCTACGTCGACGGTCAGCTGGTCGCCTCCAATGGCTATACCGGCGGGATCGAGGGCAATTTCGAGCCGCTGGTGATCGGGGCGCTGAACTGGCGCAGCGGCGACCTCGCGGCCGATCCGACCGAGGCGCACTTCGACGGCATTGTCGACGAGGTCGCGATCTTCGGCCGCCAGCTGGACGCCGCGGACATCGGGACCCTGGCCGAGCCCGCCGCCGGCGACGCCCCGCCCGCGCCCGAGCCGGAACCCGACCCCGATCCCGAGCCCGCGCCGGACCCGGATCCGGAGCCGGCACCCGAGCCGGAGCCCGCGCCGGGACCCGAGCACGGTCCTAGTGCGCTCCTGGCCTGGCACGCAGGCGGCTGGGAGAGCTTCGACGGCGACGACGTCGCCGTCCTGCCCCACGATCCGGCGCTCGAGCTGGCCTCGGGCACGATCGCGCTGCGTCTCCAGGCGAACGCGTTCGTGGGCCTGCAGGGCATCCTGTGCAAGGACGCCTTCGGCTTCAACGGCGGCGGCCATCTCACGATCATGTTCGACGGCAGCCGCCTCATCTTCCGCCTGCAGAGCACCAGCAACACCTTCGAGGTTCGCGCGCCGGCGGGCGCGATCGCGCTCGGGCAGGAGGTGCACGTCGCCGCAACCTTCGGCGCCGGCGGGATGCGGCTCTACATCGACGGCGAGCTGGTCGCGAGCAACTCGTACACGGGCGGGCTGCTGGGCAACCTCGAGCCGATCACCGTCGGTGCGCTGAGCTGGCGCAGCGCGCCGGAATCGACCGATCCGATCGAGAACCACTTCAATGGCCGGATCGGCGATCTCGC
>CAZXYL010000098.1:0-2006 GCA_964644915.1 uncultured Geminicoccaceae bacterium | reverse complement strand
TCAGGGCCGCTGGAGGGTCGAGATGTAAGCCACGAGGTGCTCGAGCTCGGCGCGGGTGAGCTCGAATTCCCGCGCGATGTGCGGCCGGCGGGAGTTCACCGAGAGGATGCGCCAGCGATACTGGTCGAGCTTCTCCTGCATCAGGAAAAAAGAGGGCGTCGAGCCGATGCCGCCCAAGAGATTGGCCTCGCCGATCACGTGACAGCCCTTGCAGGTGCGCTCGGCGATCTCGCGGCCCTCGTTGGCATCGCCCGCGGCACGCGCCGAGGCGGAGAGCATGGTGGCGAGGCTGAGCGCGATGATCGCGGCCGGAACGTGCATGGCGCCGTCTCCGGCTATCATCCTTAGTCACCGGGCGCCGGCGCGCAAGGGCCGGAATGCTGACGCGGTCATTCGGCCTTACCCTTCTTCTGCGCGCCGTCGTCGAATGTGCGAGAGTGGCGGGGCGCAGGCGATGCGGGGATGGTTGTCATTCGCGCTGCCCTCGATGGCTCCGGCGGCTGGGCCGCCCGCATCGCCGCCCGGGTTCGACCGCTGATTGCTCGATGCCCGCGATGGCTGCGTAAGGCGATGTCGGCGAGGCCGGGGCTGCGCGAGGCGACGCCAGGGAGGAGGTTTGCCGCATGTCCGTGTTCGTCGGCATCGACGTGGCGAAGGAGGCCCACTGGGTCTGCGCCATCGACGCGGCCGCGCGCGTCGTGCTCGACCGCGCGGTGGAGAACGACCAGACCGCGCTCGACGCGCTTGCGGCCGAGCTGAAGCGTCTCGGCCCGGACGTGGTCGTCGCGCTCGACGTGACCGGCTCGCTGGCGCGCTTCCTCGAGGCGGTGCTGCTGGCCGAGGGGCTGCGGCTCGTCCACGTGCCCGGCATCGCGGTCAACCGCGCCGGCCAGGGCTTCGCCGGCGGCGAGCGCAAGTCCGATCCCCGCGATGCCCGCACCATTGCCGAGCTCGCCCGCACCCGGCCCGGCCTGCGCGCGATCCAGCCCGACGACGAGACCACGGTGGCGATCCGCCTCAAGGTCGCGCGGCGCCGCGATCTGGTGCAGGATCAGACCCGCCGCCTGTCGCGCCTGCGCCAGCTGCTCGGCGGCATCCATCCCGGCCTCGAGCGCGCCCTTGACGTCACCTGTCTCGGCCCCCTCGTCCTTCTCAGCCGTTTCGCCGCCCCGGGCGAGATCCGCGCGGCGGGCCGGCGGCGCCTCGTCGCGCACCTGAAGCGCGCGCCGCATCTGCGCAACGCCGAACGCCTCGCCGACCAGGCGCTCGCCGCGGCGCGCGCCCAGACCACCGTCGTGCCGGGCGAGGCCGTCACTGCCGACCTGATCCGTGAGCTCGCCCGCGACGCGCTCGACGCCCGCACCCGCATCGCCCGCCTCGATCGCGAGCTGGAGGCGTTGCTCGACCACCACCCTGACGGCGCCCTCATCCGGAGCCTGCCCGGCATGGGGGCGGTCCTCGCCGCCGAGTTCGTCGCGGCCGCAGGCGACCTCGCCCGCTTCCGCTCCCCGGACGCGCTTGCCGCCGCCGCGGGCCTCGCGCCGGTCCTGCGCCAGTCCGGCCGATCCCGAGCCCATCGCCGCGCCAGCGGCGGCGACCGGGCCCTCAAGCGCGTCTTCTTCCAGAGCGCCTTTTGCGCCGTCACGACGCGAGACCCGGCCTCCCGCGCCTTCTACGACCGTAAGCGCCGGGAAGGAAAGCATCATACCCAGGCCATCGTCGCCCTGGCCCGCAGACGCGTAACCGTCCTGTGGACCATGCTTCGCAGACGCTCGGCCTTCGACCCACACCGATATGCCGCTTGACTGCCACATTACTCAGCCGCCACCTGCGCTTGTGGGCTGAGCGGCAGCGTGAAGCAGAACGTCGAGCCCTGACCCGGGGTGGAATCGACCCAGATGCGGCCGCCGTGCAGCTCGACGATGCGCCTGGCGATCGCGAGGCCGAGGCCCGTTCCGCCCTTCCTGCGCGTGCTGGACGTGTCGACCTGCTGGAACTCGCCGAAG
>CAZXYL010000097.1:0-5534 GCA_964644915.1 uncultured Geminicoccaceae bacterium | reverse complement strand
ATTCCCAGGGCCGCGTTCGTCAACCTGCTCCGGGGCGGCAGCGGGGCCTTGGAGGAGATGCGCGAGCGGGCGCGTGACCTCGGCATCGTGCTCGACGAGCCGAGGAGCAGGAAAGCGGCGAACCGCTGCCCCTTGCCGGCGCCAGTGTCGTCGTCTGCCTGATGGGGTGAGGGCGAAGCCCTTTTTTACACGGCAAGCGCCGCGTCGAGCGCCTCAGGCCCTGGCAGCAGACCTACGAGGCCTGCGCCAGGCGGCCGCTTTGATGACGGACCTTCTGCCCGCATCAGAAGCTCCACCGCCACGGCTCGGGCACCCATCGATAGACCCCGCCGTTGCGCCCCACGTGGCCGACACCCGGAAACGGCATGTGATAAGCGGTCGTCAACAGCCGGTCAGTGGCCGCCCGATCGAGCAGGCGCCGCCGCGTGACGCTCGCCTGCTCGGGATTCATGTCGAAGCCGAAATGCCACTCGGGATGAGCGAACGAAACCAGCGGGTGAACCGCGGTGTCGCTCAGGCAGAGCAGAGCTTCGCCCTCGGATTCGATCAGGCTCGCGGCGTGTCCGGGCGTATGGCCCGAAGCATCCACCGTCGTGATGCCCGGGACGATCTCCCCGCCCGGCTTGAAGACCTTGACGCGGTCCGCGGTGAGCTCAAGGGTGCGCACCGAGCCCTCCAGCAGCCACTCGAGCTCGTCCGGGAACAACGCCGCATTCCCGGGATCGGACCACAGCTCCCATTCGCGCTCGCTCAGGTGCAGGGTCGCGTTCGGGAAGTGCACGCCGCCCGTCTCGACGTCGGCGACCCCCCACAGATGGTCGAGATGGCCGTGCGAGATCACGATCGTGCCGACGTCGGCCGGGTCGATGCCGGCCGCAGCCAGGTTCTGCAGCAACCGGCCGGTGGTCGGCTGCCAGCGACCACCGCCGGCATCCATCAGCACGAGATTGCGACCGGTGTTGACCAGCATGACATTGGTGAAGATGTTGGCCGCGTCGGTCGGCAGGAAGTTGTCTGCCAACAGCCGGCGCAGCTCGTCCTCGGGCGCGTTCGTCCCCAGGACGGAGACCGGCGTCAGCGTGATCGGGCCGTCGGTCAGGGACGTGATCTCGAAGCTCCCGACCTTGAAACGGTAGAAGCCGGGCGCCTGCTCGCCGCTGGGGGCCGGCACCGCAGCGTCCGCCACCGCCGGCGGGAGCAGCGCGGCAGCGCCAAGACCGGTCATCGCGCCGAGCCGGCTCAGGGCCTCGCGCCGCGACAATGGCATCAACGCATCCATGACATTCTCCTCGGAATGTTAAGCCGAGATTCCCCATATGGCTCGGTTCGACCCACGCGAGGTTATCGGAGCCTGGCGGTCTCCCGGTGTGAAGCAGTTCACACCTGTCAACGGCGGAGAGAAAATGCATCGCCGTGGCGGAGCAGCAGCGGTTGACGTGATGAGAAGGGCCGCGCGGGGCCGTTCTCATTTGGTGCTCAGTCGAGCTCCGGTTAGCTGGCGTCGGAGCTGGGCGCGCGCCGCCGGTGCCTGCTCTGGCGGAGCCAATAGCTCTCGCCGTTCATCTCGAGGATGTTCCGCCTCTTCCGGCGGCCCGCCGGAACGGATGCGCAGCGCGGCGTCAGAAATCACGCGGTTTCGGGATTATCGGTCATGTGTGGCGGTGATCCATGGAATCAACGTGAGCACGGTGATGCGCAAGGACGATGGCGGCACGCGTGAGGGCCGGGCGCTGATCAGGTCCCGCGAGACTACAGCCCATGGCGCCACCCGGGCGCTCACCACCAGCTATGCCATGTACGGGGACGTGTTCGATCAGGACCCGGACACGGACGGCGCCTGGACCGAGAGCGCGATCGAGGCCCTCGAGGCCGGGGTAGAGGTCGTATCGTGACGGTCGCCCGGATTACCCAGCAGGCGCTCGAGGTCCTGCGCTCGACTTGGGACGCTTACCCGGTCACGATCGCGATCGCTAACCCCGGAGCCGAGAGCTTCACCACCGGCAACGAGCCGTCGTCCTGGACCGAGACCAGCGGCGACTGGGAGAGCCTGACCAGCATCGGCGGCGATTTCCCGATCGCGAGCGCGAAGGAGGGCAGCCGGTTCTTCTATCAGCAGGGCGCGGTCGCCGACGCCGTGCTCGAGCAGACGGTCGAGCTCTACAACGTTCCCAGGGACGATCTCGACGCCGGCAGCCTTACGGCCCGGCTCGCGGCCTGGCAGGCGCACAACTACCCTGGTGACCAGGGCCAGATCCTCGCCGAGTTCCTCGATGCGGATGCTGCGGTGCTCGGCACCATTGCCACGCCGCTGCAGCACATCGGCACCGGCGGCTGGGTCGAGGTCACCGCCTCGGGTGCCGTCCCGCCCGGTGCGCGCCAGGTTCGGATCAAGCTCCACGCGGTGCTGGTCGAGGGATCCGTCCCCAATGTCGCGTCCGACGACCTCTCGCTGGTGATCGAGGAGGATGCGGCAGTCGGATCCAGCGGTCAGAGCGCAGTGCTCGTGGTCGTGCTGATGTGAGCCTGAGGGAACCGAGCCGCCCGCGTTTCCGAACGACGCCTGTCCGCCGCCGATCGGGTGCTCATAGGCAAGACGGTGCTCCGGAGCCAGCTTGGGCCTATGGGCTAGCGCGCCGCCAAACCATCCTGCTCTCACCTGAGGGTTCAGCTTAGCAGCGCTTGCGCCAGCACGGCAGCACAGGCGGTTCATGGTTCCTGACGTGTACGGCGACTCCGCCTGCAGCGGACGCACGGCCGCCCCTAGGGCGAAGGCGGCGCGGATCAGAGGCTCTGGGGCGTTGTCCGGATGAGCCGGCCCAGCAGAAGACCGGTGGCGGCGCCGAGCACGATCCAGAACACCAGGTTGGTAGCCTGGACCGCAGTTAAGTAGGCCTGTACGACCTCAGCCGGTACCAGGCCGTGCTCCATGGGCGGGGCCGGCGCCCCGACCAGGTGAGGCAGGACGAGGCAGAGCGCACCGAGGAGCGCGCCGTACCAGAGGCGCACGCGAATCAGAAGGTAAAGTCCGGCTGCGGTCGCCGCCACGGTGCCGAGCCACCACAGCTGACGCGCCCCGACCGGCGCTTCGGGCGTGCCGGGGATGCTCGGCGGCAGGCTGATCGAGGGCGCCAGCACGAACACCGCATAGCCACCGAGGCCCCAGAGCAGGCCGCGGTGCCAGTCAGCGCCGCCGCTCAGCGTGAGAGCCGCCGCGAGCAACAGCCCGAAGCCAATGGCGGTCAAGAGATTGGCGAGCGCAGTCGCCAGGGTTCGCTGAACCGGCGTCTCGGGCGACCATCCTGCCTCGCTCTCCGCAGCCGCCTCGGCGCCGGCCGCGGCGAGCGCATGCGCATCCGCCGCGCCATGCTGCTCGTAATGTTCCGCGGTCAGGATCAGCGGCACCAGGCGCACGGCCTGCAGGCCGGTCACCAGGACGCCGGCGAGCGTACCCGCGATCAGCGCGGCCAGCAGGATACTCCGCAGCAGCGTCATTGCCGATCGGCCGCGGGTCACCAGCAGCCGCGGCGGAAGGGGGCTGCCCCCCGGTTCGCCCTCACGCCCGAGCCCGCCGCGTCAATGGCAGGGGAAAGCGAAGGCGTGGCGCGCGTCATGGGCGGCGTTGTGGAGCGTCGCCGGGCTGGCGAAGCCGACCCCAAGGAGGATGAATGCGCCGAGCAGCGCCGCGACCAGCGCCGCAGGAGCGCTTCGCCCCGCGGACACCGCCCGGGCGTCAACAGCCGCCTGATCGACCCTCCCCATGCTCGCGTTCATCATTGCTCCCTGTTCTCCGGTTTGGCGCCGTCCGCCTGCGATCAGTGGTCGGTTCCGAGCACGATCGGCTCGCCGAAGCCGCGATGATGGTCGGCCTCGGCCCATTGATGCTTGCGGACGGCGAGCTCCTCGGCCGAGGTCAGGCCCTTGGCCGCGAGCAGCTTTTCGAGCGCTGCCAGCCAATGGCGATAGTAGGTGTCGCCGAGGTCGGCCTCGCCCTGTTCCCTGGCGGCGGCGATCTCCGCGCTCAGGCGCTGCACCCACTCGGACCAGGTGAAATGGCCCTTGTCGTAAAGGTCGAGCACCATGGCGAAGGCTTGGGCCTCCCATGGTTGCCGAAAGACCGGCCCGTCGCCGTCCTGTGGAATCGGCGGCATGTCCGGATGGCGCGGCGGCACGCGGTGGCTGGCCATGGCGATAACGAGGCCGGGGCTCAGGCCCGCTCCATGTAGTCGTCCCAGAGGTCGATGTAGAGGTGGTCACTGGCCGAGGCGTCGGGTCCCCAGAGCTCGCGCGCGCTGAACCTCACGCTGTAGACGTGCTGGGGCTGCTCGCCCTGGCCGTGGGCGCTGCTATCGGGGAACACGAAGACGCCATGATCGCGCTCGACCACGCCGCGCTTGCCGCGCACGTAGCGGGGCAGCCGGGTGTGGTGAGCCGGGTGGAGGTTGCGCGCGATGATCTGATCGCCGGGCGCGAACCGGAGCGGCACGTCGGCATCGACCCGGCAGGAGCCGCCGGTCGCGACCAGTCCGGGCACCATGTCCTTGCTCAGCGCGGGCATCAGGCGGCCTCCTGCGCCAGGGCCGCCCTGCGCGCCTCGAGCTCGTCCCAGGTGAGCGCGCCGTTCTCGACCAGAAGCGTCTCGAGCGCGGCCAACCAGTGTTCGTAGTAGCTCGATTCGAGGTAGTGCGCCGGCGCCATGCGCTCGATCGCGTGGCGGAACTGATCGACGTTGTACTGCCCGCCCGCGAAGGTCGCGATCATCATGCCGAACACCTGCGCCTCCCACGGCTCGTGGAAGACTGGCTCGTCGGGCTCGGGTGCGATCGGGCCGAAGCCGTCCATGCCGCCGAGATCGTGAATGCCGTTCATCTCGTCCTCCCGGGCCGCGAGCTTCAGGCGCCTGAGCGCGGCTGGCCGACACCGATCATCGAGTCGCGGGTGACCAGCCCGGCGAGCTCGTCCTCGGACATCCCTTCGGTGCCGGGCGGCCGCTTGGGCAGGACCAGATAGCGGAGCTCGGCGTTGCTGTCCCAGACCCGGATCTCGGTGCTCTCCGGCACCTCGACGCCGAACTCCCGGAGCACGCCGCGCGGATCGCGCACCGCCCGCGCCCGGTACGGCGCGGACTTGTACCAGACCGGCGGCAGGCCGAGGGTCGGCCAGGGGTAGCAGGAGCACAGCGTGCACACGACCATGTTGTGCACCTGATCGGTGTTCTCGACCACCACCATGTCCTCGCCCTGGACACCGGAGAAGCCGAGCTCGGCGATGGCCGCGGTGCCGTCGGCGAGCAGGCGCTCCTTGAAGGCGGGGTCGCTCCAGGCGCGCGCCACCACCTTGGCGCCGTTGCGCGGCCCGACCTTGTGCTCGTAAGTCTCGATGATCTCGTCGACCGCGGCGGGATCGATCAGCTGCTTCTCGGTCAGCAGCGATTCGAGGGCCTTGACGCGCAGCTCGACATCGGTGAGCGGCCGGTTGTGGCGATGCTCGCTCATGGACGACCTCCCTCCGTTCCTCAACCGCGACTATAGCGCAGG
>CAZXYL010000096.1:0-2956 GCA_964644915.1 uncultured Geminicoccaceae bacterium | reverse complement strand
GGTCTCGGTCGGCTTCATGGCCGGCAACCTGCTCGCCGCCCGCACCACCATGCGCTTCGGCATCGACCGCATGATCGTGGTCGGCAGCGCGCTGGCGCTCGCGGCGACGCTGCTCGCGGCCGGGCTGTTGCTCGCCAGCTGGCACCCGTTCGCCCTGTTCGGGCCGATGATGGCGGGTGCGTTCGCGAACGGGCTGACCATCCCGAACGCCCAGGCGGGTGCCGTGAGCGTCGACCCGGCGCTCGCCGGCACCGCCTCGGGGCTCGCGGGCTTCATGCAGATGTTCACGGCGGCCGTGGTGAGCCAGGCGGTCGGCATGCTGCAGAACGGCACGCCTTATCCCATGGTCGCCTTCATGGCCGCCTGTGCCGCGCTCTCGCTCGCGGGCTTCGTCCTGCCCCGCCGCCTCACGGCGCGTCCGCGGCACTGAAGGTGGTTGTGATCGCGCGCACAGCGGGCGGCGGGCGATCTCCATAGCGTCGCATCGTCATCAACCCGATCGTAGGAGCACGACATGCGACGCATCACCTGGACCTCGTGCGGCTTCGCGGCCCTCACGTTCGCCCTGGTCGCGAGCAGCACGGCGCGGCCGGCGCTGGCCGAACCGCCGTTCCCCTCCTTTGCGAGCGCGGACTTCACCGACCAGCTGCTGCAGTACTCGGAGCAGCTCGGGGCGGAGATCACCGGCTGGCTGGAGGAGGAGAGCCAGCGCGCGCCCGCATCGGGCGGCTTCGACAACCCCTACGCCGATCTGAGCGCCGCCTGGCTCGGCCGCATGCGCGAGCAGGACGCGATCTTCGAGGCCTGCGCGGCCGGCGATCGGACGGCCTGCGACCGACGCGAGGTGGTGCTCGAGGAGATGGCGCACGAGACCCGGGCGCTGGGTGCGCTCTCGGCCATGGAGCAGGCCTACGACCACCAGCGCGACCTGGGCGCCGAGTGGCGGCGCAAGGAGCTCTACCGTCACAGCCGCGAGTGGGGGTACGGCGCGTCGGACATCATCCCGTAGGCGTCCTCGGGATGCTGGCCGCGGGTTCGCCCTCGGCTCAGGCGCCGGTCTTGCGCACCCAGAGGGGCGATGGCGGCTTGGGCCCGGGGGACGCCGCCAGCTCGTGGTAGAGCGTGATCCCGGCTTCGGTGGGCACCCACACCGAGCCGGGACCGCTGTGCCAGCCGCGCGGCCGGATCAGGCCTGCGGCGGCGAGCTCGTCCACCGCCCAGGGCGCGTGGTACTCGCGGTCCAGCATGGCGCCCGACGTGCCGCGCACCGGTGGCGGCAGGCTGCACAGTCGCTCGAGGATCTGGTAATGCACGCTGTCCCGGTCGACGATCATGTTTCACACTATCTTCGGACCGCCGCGCGAAGTAAACGGCTGCTGACGCAAGCTGCTCCTGCGCATCTGCAACGCTCACAACGTGAGGGATCGCCGCTCATGTCCGATCTGTTCTCGCTCGACGGCCAAGTCGCGCTGGTCACCGGCAGCTCGCGCGGCCTCGGCTTTGCCATGGCCGAGGCGCTGGCCGCCCACGGCGCACAGGTCGTGCTCAACGGGCGCGACCCCGACCGCCTGCAGCCCAAGGTGCAGCAGCTGAAGGACAAGGGGCTGGAGGCGGCGGCGCTCGCCTTCGACGTCATGGACCGGCGGGCGGCCGCGCAGGCCATGGAGCAGGTCGCGGCCCAGTACGGCCGCCTCGATGTGCTGGTCAACAACGCCGGCATCCAGCATCGGGTGGCGGTCACCGAGTGGCTGGACGAGGACTGGGAGCGCGTGATCGCGGCCAATCTTTCGGCCTGCTTTCGTCTGGCGCGCGAGGCTGCGCGCGTGATGCTGCGCCAGGGCTCCGGCCGGATCATCAGTACCGGCTCCGTGGTCGCGATCCTGGCCAGGCCCACCGTCCACGCCTATGTCGCCGCCAAGGCGGGCCTGCACGGCCTCACCCGCTCGCTCGCCGCGGAGCTCGGCCCCAAGGGGATCACGGTCAACGCGATCGCGCCCGGCTACTTCGCGACGGAGATGAACGAAGCGCTGCTCGCGGACAAGGAGTTCACCGGCTGGGTGGAGCGGCGCACGCCGCTCGGGCGCTGGGCCAGGCCGGAGGAACTGGGCGGCGCGGCCGTGTTCCTCGCCTCGAAGGCCGGCTCCTACGTCAACGGCCACGTGCTGGTGGTCGACGGCGGCATCTCGGTCACGCTGTAGGCGCGCCCGCGCACCGCGGCCGCGCGAGCCGCCCTACTTCACCACGATCACCGTGCACTCGGCGATGTGGCTCACCTTGTGCGAGACGGACCCGAGCAGGAAGCCGGTCACGTCGCCGAGGCCACGGCTGCCCATGACGATGGCATCGACCCCTTGTTCCTTGGCGGTATCGACGATGGTGCGCGCGATCGGCCCGCGCTTGACCATCCCCTCGACGTTCTCGACGCCCCGCGCCCGCGCCCGTGCCGTCGCCTGCTCGACGATCGCCCTGGCCTGCTCGTGCAAGGCCTCATCCGGCGGCTGCGGCAGCTCGCGCGTCCGCACCAGCGAGTGGCTGCTCTCGGGGTAGCTCATGTGCTTGTAGACGCTGAGCACGATCAGCTTGCCGCCCCGGCCGGCAGCATAGTCGCTCGCGATGTCGACCGCCTTGAGCGCGTGCTCGGAACCGTCGACGGCCACCAGCATGCTCTTGAAGCCCATCGCATCCCTTCCCCGCACGCGCTGCCCGTTGGGAGCTACTGACCCCGGCAGAGCTCTTCCGCGGTCTTGTCCGGCGCCATCTCGGGCGTGAACCCGAACGGCGCCACCGTCGCCCAGTGCTCGTCGGAGCCGATGAAGTCGTCGAGGTGCTCGTTGAAGGCCTGGAGCAGATCCTGGTCGTCCTGGCGAAAAGCGAACCCGCCGTAGCCGACCACAGGCTCGCCGTCCAGATCCGGGTAGAACTGCGGCGTCGCCTCGGCAAACTCGGCATTCTCGAC
>CAZXYL010000095.1:0-2688 GCA_964644915.1 uncultured Geminicoccaceae bacterium | reverse complement strand
AGCGAGCGCTTCCAGGCCACCAACGCCCTCGGGACCGCGGCCCACGACCGCCGCCCGGTGCTGGTGCACGGCGGCGAGCACTTCTTTCGCCGCTACGCGACCCTGACCTGCGCCGCGGCGCCGATCTTCGATCCGAGCGGCGAGGTCGTCGGCATCCTCGATGCGTCCTCGGATTCCTGCCCCCGCCCGCCGCATACCCTGGCGCTGGTCCGGATGTCCGCGCTCACGATCGAGAACAGCCTGTTCCGCGAGCACCTCAGGGGACGGCTGATCCTCGTCTTTCATCCCCACGAGGAGCACCACTACACCCTGAGCGCCGGCCTGATCGCGGTCGACGAGAACGGCACTGTGGTCGGGCTCAACCGTCAGGCCCGGGTCCTGCTCGACGGGCTGCCGGCGCAGCCCGGCGTACGTTTCGAGCAGCTGTTCAGAGAGCCGGTCGAGGCGTTCCTGCATTGCCTCCAGCGCCACGAGCCGACGCGCCTCGAGGATCACGCGGGCGCGACCTACAGCGCCTCGGTCGAGCCGCCCCGCATCGCCGGGCGGCCCCGCCTGGCAGCACCCGCCGCAGCGGCCGGCCGCGCGCGCGGCCTCGTCACAGGGCCGGCGCCCGACTTCGTCGCCCAGGACCCGCGTCTTCGGGACGCGCTGGCCAGGCTCGCCGCCGCGCGCGGCAGGGGCCTGCCGATCCTGGTGCGCGGCGAGACCGGCACCGGCAAGGAGCTGCTCGCCCGCTTTGCCCACCGGCTGAGCGGGCGCTCGGGTCCGTTCGTCCCGGTCAACTGCGCGGCTCTGCCCGATGGTCTGGTCGAGGCCGAGCTCTACGGCTACGCCGACGGCGCGTTCACCGGCGCCCGGCGCGGCGGTGCGCCCGGTCTCGTCAACGAGGCCGACGGCGGCACCCTGTTCCTCGACGAGATCGGCGACATGCCGAAGCCGATGCAGGCGACGTTGCTCCGCCTGCTGGATGACTGGACGGTGCGGCCGGTCGGGCGCGCCCGGGGGCAGCGGGTCGACGTCCAGCTGATCACCGCGACCAATCGCGACCTCGAGCGCGCCGTGCGCGAGGGGCAGTTCCGCCGCGATCTGTTCTATCGCCTGAACGCCCTGGAGATCGTCCTGCCGCGGCTCGAGGAGCGCAGCGATTTCGCCGCCATCGTGGACCACGTGCTGCGCGAGATCGACCCCGAGCTCGGAATCGACGGCGAGGCCGTCGAGCTCCTGGTGGCGCGGGCCTGGCCCGGCAACATCCGCGAACTCCGTCACGCGCTCATCCGCTGCGCGCTGATGCTGGAGCGGCCGCAGATCGGCCGCGCCGACCTCGCCCTGGCCGGGATCGCCGCTCTGGAACAAGGCCGCCCGCGGTTGCCGGGTGGGGCCTTGCGGCGTGCCGCCGCCCGCCAGCTCGAGACGGCGCTCGCCGCCGAGGACGGCAACATCGCGGCCGCGGCACGACGGCTCGGCGTCTCCCGGACCACGGTCTACCGCCACCTGCGCGCACGCAACGGCAGCGGCTGAATCACACCGGCGCCTCGCTTGACCCCGCGGCCCGAGGCTGCGAGGGTCCGCACCAAAGCAGCAACGAATCGACGGGAGGCGCACGATGGGCGACTTCGAAGTCCACGACCCGCGTTTCGGCCGCTACTTCATGGGCAATGCCGCGCTCGAGCAGCTCGCGACCGGCTTTCGCTGGGCCGAGGGCCCGGTCTGGTTCGGCGATGCCGGCTGCCTGCTGTTCAGCGACATCCCCAACAATCGCATCATGCGCTGGAGCGACAGCGGCGGGCTCAGCGTCTACCGGCAGCCGTCCAGCTTCACCAACGGCCACACCCGTGATCGCGAAGGCCGCCTGGTCAGCTGCGAGCATGGCGGCCGGCGCGTCAGCCGCACCGAGATCGACGGCGGGATCACCGTGCTGGTCGATCGCTGGCGCGGCAGGCCGCTCAACTCGCCCAACGACGTGGTCGTCAAGTCGGACGGCACCGTCTGGTTCACCGATCCGCACTACGGCATCATGACCGACTACGAGGGCGACATGGCCGAGCAGGAGATCCCCTGCCAGGTCTACCGCTTCGATCCGCGGGACGGCTCGCTCGCCGTGGTCTGCGACGACTTCGCCTGCCCGAACGGGCTCTGCTTCTCGCCCGACGAGAGCCGCCTCTACGTCGCCGAGACGGCGGCGATGTTCGCCGCCGATGCGCCGCGCCACATCCGGGTGTTCGATGTCGTGGACGATGGCGGCCGCCTGCGCGGCGGCGACGTCTTCTACGCCGCCGAGCCCGGCTTCGCCGACGGCTTCCGTGCCGATACCGACGGTAACATCTGGACCAGCGCCGGCGACGGCGTGCATTGCCTGAGCCCCGAGGGCGAGCTGCTCGGCAAGATCAAGGTGCCCGAGGTGGTGGCCAACGTCACTTTCGGCGGGCCCAAGAAGAATCGCCTGTTCATCTGCGGCACCACGTCGATCTACGCGGTTTATCTCAACCGCCGCGGCGTGCAGTGGCCGTGAGTCGCTGCCGTCGAAGCCGCCCACAAAGTCCCGAACGCTCGTTCCTGGAGGCGATCATGAAAGTCAGTGAAACCCGCCCGCTCGGCAGCTCCGGGCTGGAGGTCACGGTGCTGGGCTTCGGCGGCGTGCCGCTCGGGAACCTGTACCGGCCCTGCACGGACGAGGAGGCCCATGCCACC